>CAZOYZ010000049.1:0-2351 GCA_964584045.1 uncultured Prolixibacteraceae bacterium
CCGACGATGGTGTACGGCTGTTTTTGGATGATCAAGTGCTTGTGGATGAATGGAAAAGCAGAAGCAACACAACCGATTATGTTGAAATTAATCTGGAAGCCGGCAAGCCATACCGGCTCAGACTGGAATATTTCGACGAAGGAGGGAATGCCGTTGCCCAGTTCAGGTGGAACACTCCCGATACACCCATGAAAGAGGTATTCGAAGCAGAGAAGGAAATCGCCGCAACTTCCGATGTCGTCATAGCCGTGTTGGGGCTGAATACATCGATCGAAGCGGAAGGAACCGATAAAAAGCAGATCGAGCTGCCGCAAGACCAACAGTTGTTTATCGAGGAAATTTATGCCGCAAATCCCCGGACCATTGTTGTTCTCGAAACGGGCAGCCCGTTGGCAATCCCCTGGATTGATGAGCATATTCCGGCAGTACTGTGTGCCTGGTACGCGGGAGAACAGGGCGGAAATGCCATTGCCGATGTGTTATTTGGAGATTATAACCCTGCCGGGCGTTTGCCTTTAACTTTTTACAAATCGACCCGCGATTTGCTCCCTTTCGATGACTATGAAATTATGAAAGGCCGCACCTACATGTATGGCACAAAAAAGCCGTTATACCCGTTTGGTTTCGGATTGAGTTATACCCGGTTTGAGTATTCCGGATTGAAAGCGAGCAAGGCAGTCATGGGAATAAATGACCAGGTGGAGGTAAGCGTCACCGTTAAAAATACCGGGAACTATGATGGCGATGAAGTGGTGCAGATCTATGTGAAAAACTTAACATCAACTGTGCCTCAGCCGGTAAGAGCGTTGAAGGGATTTGAACGGATCAGCCTGAAAAAAGGTGAAGCGAAATCGGTGACCATCCCGTTAACCTCAGAAGCATTCAGATATTTTAACGAAGCTGAAAACAGGTTCGTCGTTGACCCCGGAGCCTACGAGATTCAGACGGGGACCTCGAGTGAGGATATCAGGCTCAAGACCAGAATTGAAGTGAAATAAAACAATGAATTGAACGGACATGATCTGTTCAGACAAATACGATGTGATTTATTATCAAAAATTAGTATGTGTTATGAAGAATCTAAGTTATATCCCCGCGTTGTGTTTTTTATATGGCGCCGTAGTGGCCCAGGAACCGGCGAAGCCCAGGATCGAGACATTCCCGGCCCTGGTCTGGGAATCGGCCACACCGGAAGGTTGTCCGTTCAAACAGTCGGCCGAATTCTATGGAATTAAATTTCTCGGATTAAAAAGCGGATTCCTTTATGGTGATACCTGGTACCCTTCCTGGGCAGATGATGATCAGCTTTATTCGCCATGGACCGACGGAACAACGGAGGGCGTAATGTCATGGTCCAGTGGTTTTTCAAACCAGGGAGTTAAAAATGACGAGGGTACACCTCTGCGCAGTGCCACAACCGGAAATGCAGTTATTCACGGAGACGATCCTTTAAAGCTTACCGTTCATGTGACGGGGCTGTCTCAGGCCGATCCCTATCCCTATGGCGGTCGTTATCCTTGTGGTAGTTTGGTTTACAATGGCGTTTGGTACTATGGCACTTATTGTCTTGCACCATATGGCGTCACCCGCATCGGGGATTCTACGGTGAACTGGCCGCAATTAGGCCCCTTTGTGGGGTTCAGATATTCGACTGATAAAGGCAAGACCTGGACAGAGACACCTCATACGCCTTTGAACCCGATTTTCCCGGAATATGGTTTGGGTGGGTATCCGGTAAAAATCGGATCCCCTCATTTTGTCGATTTCGGAAAGAATATGCAATATTCCCCCGACGGGAAGGCCTATCTTGTGGCACATGGAGCGGATACAACCGATACGAAACCACGGTTTTGGAATCATTCCTGGATAACCGGCGATCAAATCTATCTGCTTCGGGTTTCACCAGGCATTGAAAATATGAATGATGCTTCAAAATATGAATTTTATGCCGGCAAAGATGAAAGCGGAAACCCCGTCTGGACGAATGATTTCAAAAAAATAAGACCGTTGCTCGAGTGGAATAACAACATGGGCTGTGTGACTGTTACGTATAATCCCGTGTTGAAGAAATACTTTATGTGTGTGACAGACGGAGGGAACACATGTGCCCGGATGAACACCTACATCCTGGAATCAGATTCATTGACCGGCGAATGGAAACTGGTGACTTACATGAAAGATTTCGGTGAGCAGGCCTATTTTGTCAACATCCCGTCAAAATTTATTAGTGAGGACGGAGAAACAGCCTGGTTGTTGTATTCCGGGAATTACGCGACAAACTGGAACGGGATGGACATTCGTGCAAATCCCCCCGGAAGCCATTACGGAATGGTCTTGCAAAAAATACAGTT
>CAZOYZ010000049.1:2451-3884 GCA_964584045.1 uncultured Prolixibacteraceae bacterium
TCGTTGCCCGCCACTGCGGATGAAACGCCGGAACAAGTTAAAAAGCGCGCGGCGCTGGTCCGGCCCACACCCGAAAAACTTGCATACCTGGATATGGAACTCATCACCTTCCCTCATTTTGGCATGAGCACCTTTTCCGGTCATCAGCAAGGCACAGGGAAGGAAGATCCGGCCTTGTTCAATCCGACAGCTTTTGATGCCGGGAAATGGGTGGACTTCCACAAAGCAATCGGGGCTAAAATGATTGTTTTTGTTGCGCAACATCATGACGGATTTGCCCTGTGGCCTACGGGGCAGAATGACTACAGCATCAAGAGCTCGCCCTGGCGTGGAGGCAAAGGGGATATGGTCAGGGAAATGGCCGATGCCTGCCGGGAAGGAGGGCTTAAGCTGGGCCTTTATATCTCGCTCTGGGATGAACACGATCCCCGTTGCGACCATCCCCGCAAAGGTGCCGACCAGATGACTCCGGAGCAACGCCGGGCCTATCAGGATTATATTGAGGAGAAGCTGACGGAAACGCTCATCCCATACGGTGAGATCAGCGAACTGTGGTTCGACGGCGCGGGGACGAATGGGGCGGAAGACTGGAACCGTATATTTGAGATCGTTCACCATTACCAGCCCAAATGCCTGATCGCCATGTGCGGATTTGGGATCCGCTGGTGCGGAAATGAATCGGCCGTGGGCGATGCCGTGAACTGGAACGTACTTCCTCTCTTGCCCGAACTTAAACAGCATAGCTGGGTGAAATACCATTTCGACCAACTCATCAGTAAGAAATTGCCGACGATAACCAACGATCTGAACAGTTTGAGAGGACAGGAATTATTCTTCATCCCGCAGGAAGGCGATACCCGGGTGCTGAATGGGGGCTGGCACTGGGACGGGGTTGGCGAACCCCGCTCGCTGGAGTTTTTGATCGATACCTGGTATGCTTCCGTGGGGTCAGGCGCCAACCTGATCATTAGTCCCGCCCCCGGACCTGACGGCGCCTTTAATGAACCACAGACCAAACGCCTGATGGAATTACGCAAATGGCTGGATGAATCGTTCTCGGATAACCTGCTTGAGGGGGCAAGGTTAACGCTTACAGGAGGCCGGAAAGATTATTTGCCAAAGCAACTGGTTTCCGGGGAGACTCCCTATGGTGCGGCAGAAGGAAACAAAGAGCTGTCGGTGGTCGCTGAATTCCCCGAAGCCATCACTTTCAATAATCTGGTGGTCGAAGAAGCGATCGAAGAGGGGCAGCGAATTTCGGCATTTACCCTGGAAGCCTGGAAGGACGGCCGATGGATAAAGCTGGCCGAAGGTCAGACCGTCGGGCACAAGCGGGTGCTTTCCTTCAGCGATGTCGCTGCCGGCAGGGTCCGTTTCCGGGTGACGGACGCGCGTTACCGGCCTGCCCTGAAGTTTCTCGGCCTTTACCGGGC
>CAZOYZ010000049.1:3984-9580 GCA_964584045.1 uncultured Prolixibacteraceae bacterium
GGATACTTCCGGGCGCCGGCACGGGCTCTGTATACCTTTGAGGCAGGCGCCAACAGTGGTTGCCGGCTTTACCTGAACGGAAAGCTGCTCATCGAGAACGACAATCCGGGCGGAACCGACGTCAACACAAAATCAGCGAAGGCAGGACTGGAGACCGGCCTTCACCGGATCACGATCCTCTCCTACTTCGGGTCGGCCGGGAAGCCAAAACTGGAGGTAACGACAGGCTGGCCCGGAAACACCGGAGGTGACGGCTTCGGATGGAGCTCAGATCAACGGCTGATCCCCTTGCTTTGGACCAGCCCTCTTGACGCCCCAAAGTGAAAATATACCATGCAGATAAATGATTATCGCGGACTGATTGCGGCTATTTTTCTTGCTTTGATGCAGGTACAGAACGAATCCGGCAATTAAGCGAATGGATCCAAGTGAACTTTAGCTCTAATTTAAGGTCAGTAGAATAAAAAAAACTCAGAAATGAAGATGATATTGTTGCTGGCAACCATGTTTTTATCAGCGCTCCCATTGATAAGTATTTCACAGAAAAGCGCTCCTGTCTATTAGTTGCCTTTTGATCAATTGAATGTAAGCAAGCTGAACCATATCCGGACGACCGTTGAAAATCTTTCAGGGCAGCCGGATACCTTATATGGCACATATACTGCCTTAAAAGAAGGTGCCCGTGGAAAATCATTACTCCTGGACGGTAATTCTTCTTATTTGTCTGCATCGGGTATTCCCCTTCCGGAAGGAAACTTTTCGGTCGAAGCATGGATTGCCCCGGGGGCATACCCAACCAATTTCTGTCCTGTCGCGGAGCAACGGTCAGCCGATGCCCGGGGGTTTTCTTTGGGGATTGACAGTGAAGGAAAAGCCGGATTCAGCATTGCCACACAGGCCGGCTGGATTGAACTCAGTGGATCTCAAAAGATCCCGCTTTACAAGTGGACGCACCTGTGCGGAATATACAACGGAGGAAAGATCACCCTTCTGGTAAATGGAGAAAAATCGGCAGAGAAACAAACGGCCGGCCGGTTTCTGCCTGCGAAAAATGCAACATTTTGTTGCGGAATGTCAAGTCAACGATCTTTGCCAACCGGAGTGCTTAACCCAGGCGGTTCGGAACCGGTCAACCAGTTCTTTGACGGGTTGGTTGATGACTTGAAAATATGGGACAAACCTTTGTCAGAGGATGATTTTAGTAAGATAAAAAAAGAGGCCGGTGAGCTGTCAAAACCTGCACTTAAAAAGCGTTCGTTACCTGAATTGCTTCCTGCTGACAGGTTTAGGGCGTGCTATGCCAATCTGAAGTATCATGAATCATGGGATAATTTTTGGCGGATTTCGGGGGAACCGGATGTGGTGGTATCATTTGAAGAAAAAGGACATTTTGTTTTCTGGAGAGGGACCAGTTATATCCCTCATTGGGTCACGGAAAACGGAATATGGTATAACAATGAGTTCAATGAAACCTGGAGCAGCAAAGGGTGTCATGAACCCATGTCTGATAAAAGGTGTGAGCATTCACAGGTAAAAATTGTTGAAAGTACGCCGGCCCGCTGCGTGGTACACTGGCGTTACGCGTTAGTTGATAACTGGTATAACCAATCGAATGTCGATCAGGTAACGGGCTGGGGAGACTGGACCGACGAGCTGTACACGATCTATCCTGACGGGACTGCTGTCCGGGCTCAAACCCTGCACAGCAGTAAGCCCTCATCTGAATTTGAATGGCATGAAGGGATCATCGTGATGGGGCCCGGACAGCGTCCCGAAGATGTGCTCAACCCGGAAGCGCTGATCATGTCGAATATGAAGGGAGAAGAACACAGGTACTCATGGGAACCGGCGGCTGCTGATGTAAAGAAAGCCGAAGTCACTTATTTGAATCAAAAAAGCGATAGTTGGTTAACAGAGCCGGTAGGCGCCAATATTCAATTGGTAAACACACGCTCTGCTCTGAAACCATTTACTGTTGTCAACCCTGATGATGACCCAAAATGGGATTTTTACAATGATTTGTCACGTCGTCATGTTTCCATATTCCCCTGGTGGAACCATTGGCCTACCGCATTTAAGCCATCTGACGGCCGTTACGCCATGGACAGTGACAGGGCATCTCACAGCTCCCTCACCCATGCCAGGAACTGGAAGGCATATAAAAAGACAGAATTTTCAGAGACCAGGCTAATGTTAGTGGGGCTTACAGAGGGAAAAGCTTCAGATTTGGCAGATCTTTGCCGGTCATGGAGTGACGCTCCCGAAGTGTTGGTAGAAGGGGAAGATGTCAGAAAAACGGGATACGAACCGTCAGAGAAGGCCTATCAACTGGAATGTGTAAAACCAGGTATCTGCGGCACATTTGAAATAAAGTTGAACTGCTCGCCGGAATTTCCTTCCGTTCATCCGGCCTTTGTGATCAAGAACTGGGGACACCACGACATAATGGTTGAAGTAAACGGCAGGAAAATGACTGAAAACGTTCATTATCGTTGCGGTTTTGCAGATACCATTGATGGTGCAAATCTGGTACTCTGGTTTGATCAGACGTTTAAAGAGGAGATCAGAATCGGTGTTTTAAGAAAATAAGCTAAATCATTGACATTGGCAGGTACGGAGCAATCCCTGCCTGTAACGAAATATTTTTTAATAGAACCAACTAATCAGAACAATGAAACAATTTTTTTACCTGTTCTATCTCATTTTACCGGTTCTTTCCTGTGCAACCGGAGAACAGACATACTTACGGACAGAAAACGGGATTGCCTGTTTAATGGGCAACGACTCGGTGGTAGTCTCAGTGATCTCGGAAAACGTGGTCCGGGTTGAACGCTATGCCCTGCCCTATCAGAAAAAGATTGAGCAGGTGCGGTTTGTTTTGCCGGTTAACGACTCCGTCGATTGGAAAGTGAAGGAAACGCGGGCGGGAATTGATATCCTGACCGGGCGGCTGAAGGTCACGGTCGAAAAATCGGGTACGGTTTCGTTCCGTGACAAAAACGGCACGCTGTTAACTTCGGCATTGAAACCTGACGGGACAGAAGTAAAGCAGGTCTTTTTATGCGGCGATGAGGCCCTGTACGGGATGGGACAGTTTCAGAACGGACTGCTAAACCTGAAGAATGTTCCGCTGCGCCTGAAGCAATTCAACCAGGAAATTGCCAATCCTTTTCTGATTTCCACCAAAGGATACGGCATTCTGTGGAACAACACCTCGATCACTGACTTTAACCTTCCGGAAAATAAACTGGAATTTACTCAACTTACTGATTCCGCGAAAAATAGCCGCAAAACGATTTTTGTGCCGGAGCAAAGCGGGGAATATTGCTTTGCCGTGTCCAGCCCGAACGAAATTGAGAAAAATCGTTTTGAGGGGCCGGTTCTTTTGACCTTCAATAACGACACGGTGATCCATTACAACACGACCTGGGTGCCCGAATTCCACAGCGGCCGGATTTTTCTTGAAAAAGGAAAAACCTATGAAGTGGTTTTCACGAACACAAATGCTCCGGTTCCCGGAGAAGTCTTGTACAACCTGCCCAGCCGGGACCGCACCGTTTTTCAAAGCCGTTTCGGAAACGCGGTTGATTATTTTTTTGTCAGCGGCCCTCCGTCGGAAGTGATTGCCGGTTACCGCAAGCTGACCGGCACCGCGCCGCTTTTCGCCAGATGGGCTTATGGCTTTTGGCAGTGCCGGGAGCGGTACCACTCCCAGCAGGAACTGATTGAAAACGCCCGGGAATACCGCACCCGCGGGATCCCGGTCGATAATATGGTGCAGGACTGGAACTACTGGCCCGATTATACCTGGGGACCCGAGTGGGATCGTACCAGGTATCCTGATCCGGAAAAAATGTGTCGCGATTTAAAAGAGATGAACCTGCAACTGATGATTTCAGTCTGGCCGAGAATTGACAACAGGAAACTTGAAGAACGTTATAACCTTTCCAAAATTGACAAAGAAGGAAACATTGACTTTTTCAATCCTGAGATGGGGCACAACTATTATCGCATGTTGAAAGATTCCATGTTCGATATGGGGGTAAACAGTATCTGGCTGGATGGTACCGAACCCGAGCTTCAGCCGGCGGGCAGGATGACAGCCATGGGGCTGTTTGACCATAATGCCCTGATCTATTCCTGGCTGGTTACAAGTGCGGTGTATGAAGGGCATCGCAATGATTTTCCGGATCAGCGTGTTTTCAACCTGACCCGTTCCGGATTTGCCGGGCAGCAGCGTTTCGGTGCTGCCGTATGGTCGGGCGACGTGCTTGCCAGTTGGGAACAGTTCCGCGAACAGATTACTGCCGGACTGAATCTTTCCATGTCAGGCCTTCCCTACTGGACAACCGATATCGGCGGTTTCTTTCGCGACAAAAATTCACTGAACCCGCAATACGACAACCAGTATACGAACCCGGAATTTAAAGAACTGCTGACCCGGTGGTTTCAGTTCGGCACATTTTGTCCGCTGTTCCGGATTCATGGCTATGTGTCGGATACGGAAATCTGGCGTTACGGGCCGTCTTTTGAGCAAACCGCACGCGATTTCATAGATATCAGGTACCAGTTGACGCCCTATATTTATTCCGTGGCCGCCGAAGTCACAAATGAAGGGGCTGCCGTTATCAAACCGCTGGCACATGACTATCCAAATGACCGGGAGTGCCGGGACATCAGGGATCAGTTCCTGTTTGGTCAGGCATTCATGATTTGCCCGGTGGTCAAACACGGGGAACGGCAACGAATGGTTTACCTTCCCGAAGGCCGCTGGTTTGATTTCTGGACCGGACAGGCATTACAGGGGGGCGTTCATATTCAGGCTGAGGCAAGCCTGGAAAGAATCCCCGTATACGTGAAAGCCGGAACGGTTCTGCCCGTGGGACCGAAAGTGCAGGATGCCATGCAACAAAGCAGCGATCCTTTAAAATTATTTATCTATCCCGGGGCAGACGGAGAATTTACGCTTTACGAAGACGAAGGAGAAAATTACAATTACGAAAACGGCAGGTATTCGGAAATCAGGCTGAAGTGGGATAATGCACAGAAATGCCTGACCATTGACAACAGGAAAGGTGATTTCAATGGGATGATCCCGGACCGGGAGTTTGAGTTGATCGTGGTGAGGAAGGGCATCGGACGACTTGAAAGCAAAGATGCCAGACCCGTCGCCTACAAGGGACAAAGGATCCAAATCCAATTCTAATCGTTTGGCATTCTAAATTTTTTAACCTATTTTTATCGTATTGTATAGGACAGAATAGAATAGATTGATAAAAAGCATTTCCATTTCTGGCAATTTCTGAAGGTCTCGCAGAGGCAGAGAAGCTAAAATTGAAGCGTGTCAACAACTGAAAACGATAACGACCATATTCTTACAGACGAATGTTTTATAAAATAAACGATGATTTTATCATTTGGTTGGAAACAAATTAACAATGTCTGGCCTGAACGAATATAAGCATTGGAAGCTGTTTGTCGACGGTGATTTGAATGCGCTCTCCGTCATTTTTCATACTTATGTCGCCGGCATGATGGCCTATGGATTGAAAATCTGTCCCGATGAAGAACTTGTAAAAGATGCTGTCCAGGAAGT
>CAZOYZ010000049.1:9680-13155 GCA_964584045.1 uncultured Prolixibacteraceae bacterium
TCTGCGATAGACAAGCTTTCATCTCACCAGAAGGAAATCATGTTTCTCAAATTTTCGAATGGGTTAAGTTATGAGGAGATCGCTGTGGTCATGAAAATCGATATCGCTTCTGCCCGGACACTCCTGTACCGGACTCTGAAGCAGATCAAACTGCAGTTAAGCAATCTCAGGGAAAGAGCAACACGATAGCATATCCGCTTTTAAAAAAAAGCAACGCCGGTAAATCCCAAAATTTTTTGAAAAAAGTATCCGAGTCATGTCTATATATTGAACTATTCCAGGTATTAATAATGATGAAGAAGAAAAGCAACATTGAATTTGAGTCACTGCTGGAGAATGATGAATTTATCCGGCTGGTCAACGCAGATCCGTTTCAGGCAGAGAAGCAGATAGAGCGCGTGTGTCTGGAGAATCCCGGCAAGGAAGACGTCATTCGCGATGCCGTTGAATTACTGCAGCATTACCGGTTAAAGCAGAATGTGGACCGGAAAGTCGTTCATGAAATGTGGAAGGCTGTGCTGGAAAGGTCACGGTCGGGACACCGTCGCCGGACAGGACTGGTATGGCAAGTTGCTGCATCCGTGGGGATCCTGATCGCACTGAGTTTTTACGGCTACTATTCTTTCCGGGACAACCCTCTGAAGAAATTGGCCAACAAGCAGGTTGAAGCTTTCGATGAGGCAAGAATCATGATTTCTGACGGAAGGGAAATCGCATTAAAATCAAACGGATCGGCGATCCGGTATGAAGCCGACGGAAAAGAAATTACGATCGAAGGAAAAGACAATAAAAAGGAAAAATTAAATAATCATACTGAAAACACAAAGCCCGTTTTTAATCAGATTGTTGTTCCTTATGGAAGAAGACATTCGCTCACTTTAAGCGATGGCACGATCGTACAGCTTAACTCAGGGAGCAGGCTTGTTTTTCCCGCCCGATTTTCGGAAGGCAGCCGGGAAGTCTATCTAAAAGGAGAAGGATATTTTGCGGTTACAAAAAAAGACGGTGCACCATTTTTTGTTAAAACCGACGTTTTTAATGTAAGAGTTTTAGGCACCCGGTTTAATGTGACAGCCTACGAAGATGATCTGATACGATCGGCTGTTCTGGTGGAAGGGAGTGTAGAGGTCTTTACGAATGACTTTTTCAAAAAGAAGTCTTGTAAAATTGTTCCCGGACAAGGATGCTTTTTTTCTGATCAGTCTTCCGATTTTCAGGTCCGGGATGTTGATCTGAATGAATACGTTGCCTGGACAAAGGGAACCCTGCAATTTCGTGATCAAAGCTTTGCTGCTGTCATCGAAAGGGTCAGGCGATACTATAATGTTGCGGTCGTCGTTGAAGACGATGAATTGGCAGGGAGGCTGATTTCAGGCAAGTTGGTATTAAGCGACAACACTGAAGAAACGTTGACTTTCCTTGCGAAGACAACCAAATCAAGTTGTTTTCTGAAAGGTGGATCTTATTTTTTTTCAAAACGATGACTTTCCCATTCCGGAATTTCAAAAGTAAGAATGATGCAAACTATTAACCTAAAAATTGATGCTGATGACCTAAACAAAGAAAACAAAAAAATGCCGGTGAACGCTACCAACATGCACCGGCAAAAAGTCGATTAAAAAGTATAAATTTCTAACCCGTACAAATCTATGAAAAAAATGTGTAAATGGAGGCATGACGCTTATTGTCGTGTTGAAAATCTGTTTTTAACAATGAAGCTGACCTCTCTTATTTTCTTTTTGGCAGTGATGAGTTTGAGCGCTTCGACTTATTCTCAGAAAACAAAACTATCGCTCGATCTGAAGACAGCCCCGATCTCGGAAGTCTTAAAATCCATCGAGGAGCAGAGCGAGTTTGTCTTTATTTACGAGAATGAGGTTTTGAACCTGGACAAAAAAGTGTCTTTGCAGATCAAAGAGTCCAGCATTGAAAGGATTCTGGCAAACGTATTTAAAGACACCGGAATAAGATACGAAATCAACAAAAAGCAGGTTATTTTAACGAAAGAACCCATCATGGAAATACGTACGTTAAAATCGCTGCTAACTACTGAAATACAAGGGTTACAGAAAAGAAAAATAGCAGGTAACGTATACGATGGGGAAGGTAAACCTATTCCAGGTGTATCTGTCGCGATAAAGGGCACTTCCCGGGGAACAATTACGAATGCGGATGGGGAATACGCTCTGGATGACATGTCCGAAAACAATGTGCTGGTTTTTTCCTTTGTGGGGATGAAAACAAAAGAAGTTGAAGTTGGAAGTCAGTCGGTCATCAACGTGGTTATGGTCGAGGAGGCCATTGGCATTGAAGAGATTGTTGCCGTTGGTTACGGGATGATGAAGAAGAGTGATTTAACGGGTGCCGCTACGGCAGTTGAAGCGAAGGACATGAAACGCGGTGTCCAGTCGTCGCCCATGGAAATGCTGCAGGGAAAAGTTCCGGGACTGAATATCACCAAAAGCGGGGACCCGACTGAAAGTCCGGCCATTACTTTGCGCGGTCCTTCTACCTTGCGGACCGGCGCGGCCATGGAACCTTTTTATGTGATTGACGGTGTTCCGGGAGCATCGATCGAAACCATCTCCCCCGACGATATTGTACGGGTCGACGTACTCAGGGATGCCTCGTCCACAGCCATCTACGGCTCGCGTGCCGCCAACGGGGTGATCATGGTTACGACGAGAAGACCCACCGCCGGGGAATCTTACATTTCCTACAGCGGATATGCGGCAGTGGAAACCATCGCAAACAGTTGGGATATGCTTAGCGGCGATCAGTTACGTACGTATCTTGCCCAGATCGATCGTGTCCCCGAAAACGACGATGGTGTTTCCAATGTTGACTGGCAGGATGAAGTGTTGAGAGACGGGATCTCCCAAAACCACAATCTGTCGCTGGGCGGAGCCCTGAAAAAAAGCAGGTACAGTGCCAGCGTGAATTATTTTGACAACAACGGGATCGTTAGAACCACAGCCCGGGAACGTTTGACGGGACGTTTAAGTGTGGAACATCAAACGTTAAATGACAAGGCAGTGTTGGGTTTTAACCTGTCATACGCCGAAACAGAAGACAAACGTGCGTTTCCCGAAGTGTTTGAAAATATGCTCGACTATCTGCCTACGCAACCCATCTACAATGAGGATGGCACCTTCTTCGAAAATCTGCAGTACAGCATGTATCAGAACCCGGTGGGCCTGATCACCAACGACAAGCTGGAGAAAAGCACACGAAATGTCCTGACCAATGTCACCCTGAAACTCGATATTCTGGAAGGCCTGGTCTACGATGCAAGCGTCGCCTACCAGCGAACCAGCACCGAAAACCGGACATACCACGCGAGGGCTTCCGCAATGACGCCCGGGATGAACGGGGTCGCCATCCGCGATACTTATGCAGACAGTTTTAAACAGTTTGAAAATTACCTCACTTACGAAAAAGACTTCGCGAAAAAACATAACCTGAAGGCGCTCGT
>CAZOYZ010000049.1:13255-18266 GCA_964584045.1 uncultured Prolixibacteraceae bacterium
GATGGTTCTTCTGCGTTCGGCGCAAACAGCCAGTGGGGTACATTCCCTTCGGTTTCTGCCGCATGGAGACTGACCAACGAAAACTTCATGGGTAACCAAAATCTTTTCAGTGACTTAAAAGTTCGTGCAGGTTATGGTGAAAGCGGCAACTCGCTGGGTTTTGACCCCATGATCGCTCGTTTGAAGTATGGGATCACCGGGGTTACCTTTGTCGGCGGAGAACTGATCCAGGCTGTCGGTGTCACACAAAACGCCAATCCCGATCTGAAGTGGGAAACCACATCGGTCGTTAACCTGGGTGTTGATTTTGGATTCCTCGACAACCGGATCACGGGAACCATCGAAGTTTACAACAAGAAGACCACAGATATGATTAACAGCTATCCGGTCAGAACCCCTCCCTATATGTATGGTACTCTCCTGGCCAATGTCGGGGAATTCAGCAACAAGGGAGTCGAGTTTCAGTTGGATGCAGCTGTAGTGAACTCGGATAAATTCAGGTGGCAGACGTCGTTCAACTTTTCACACAACAAGAATGAAGTGGTGTCGCTTTCAAACGACTTTTTTGAAACGCCCGAAAAAGGGATTTACACAGGTGTGATCGGCGGTGTAGGGCAGTCGGGAGATCCCACTCAAAACATTATGGAAGGAAAGCCACTGGGCAGCTTTTTTACCCGAAGGTGGGCCGGAAGAGATGAAAACGGTGTCTCCATGTTCTATAATGCACAGGGCGAGGCAAAATATACGGTGACCCGTGACGACTTTGCGTTTGTGGGATCGGCACAGCCAAAACTGATGTACGGCTGGAGTAATGACTTCACCTACAAAAATTTTGACCTCAGTTTCTTCATCAGGGGCGTTTACGGGAACGACATCCTGAATTCAACCCTGGCTGCCCTGAATAATCCGCAGAGTGCCACCCGGTTCAATGTACCGGTCTTCACGTTAAGCGAACCCATCGACGATTACAATTCGTTCTTTGTTTCTGACCGCTACATTGAAAGTGGTTCTTACCTGCGCCTTGACAACGCGACGATCGGATACACCATCAACGTAAGCAAACTTGGCATAAAAAACGCGCGTGTATATCTGACCGGTAACAACCTGTTTATTATTACAGACTACCGCGGTGTAGATCCGGAAGTGAATATGGGCGGCATTAATCCGGGGATCGATAAGGCGGGTATTTACCCCAAAACCCGTTCATTCATGTTAGGTGTGAATGTCAATTTCTAAACCGTTCTTTCGTGCTTTTCAAACAAAACAAACATGGATATGAAAAATTTCAATATAAAAAGCATCAGTCTCGCGGCAGTTTTTGTTTCGTTCATCTTTCTGACTGCCTGCACAGACCTTGAGGTTCCGGTAGAATCGGAACTTGTTCCGGAAAACTTTCCTACCGAAGCCGCGCACTACGACGCCGCGAAAGGACCGATCTACAGCCGCTTGGCAAACGACATCTCATCGGGGTCATACTGGCGGATCCAGACATTGACCACCGACGATCATATTTTGCCTGCCCGTGCCGGTAATTGGGACGATGGCGGACAGTTCAGGGAAGCGCACAGGCACATTTGGACGGTGGATCACTACTGGGCCGATGACACCTGGAATTTTGGCTTTAGCGGGATCACGGCCTGCAACCAGCTTCTTTCGCTGTTCGACAGCCAGCCGGAAGGAGACCTGAAAGACGCTCAATTTGCGGAAATCAGGATGATGCGGGCGTTCTTCTATTATATCATGATGGATGTTTTTGGAAACGTCCCCATCATGAGAACATTTGAAGAAGACCCGCCCACCTCGCAGCGCGCTGAGGTCTTTCAGTTTATCGAGAGTGAAGTTCTGGAGATCATTCCAAATCTTCCGGAAGAAGTGAGCGCGAAGACCTATGGCCGCCCGACCAAATGGATGGCACACGCCCTCTTACACCGGTTGTATCTGAACGCGCAGGTGTACACCGGACAGGCAAGATGGAACGATGCCATTCAACATGCCGACTTCGTCATCAATTCCGGTAAGTTCTCTCTGGATGCAGACTTTCTGTCGATGTTTAAACCCGACAACGGCCCTCAGATCAAGGAGTTTATCTTCGCCGTTGTGGTTGACGCGTTTCAGACCGGGGGCGGCGTCTATTCGCGCTACAGCATTTCGTCCGAATTGTCGAATCTGAAATACGGGATGGGAACCCGTTCGGTGAGTAACGCGCACCGGATGCAACCGGAGATGTTTGAAAAATTTGACTGGGAGAAGAACGTTGACGGACAATGGGTTTGTACCACGCAGGACGTCAGGAATCAAACCATTTTGATTGGTCCTCAGTACGATGCCAAAGGTGAGCCAATCGTGATCAAGACCACTTACTCAAAATTGAACCAGGAATACAGCGGGCCGACGCCCGCGAAAGATACGACCTGGCATCTGTCCTTTTCGAAGGAAATCTGGCTGCGGGGAGACCCCGCCAAGATGGATTGCGCGAACGACCTCACCTCGCAATTCATGGGAGCCCGGTCGGTCAAATTTTACCCCGATCAAAACTGGAATCCGACTCCGCGTTACGAAAACCATGACTTCCCGTTTTTCCGCCTGGCAGAGCTGATCATGGGCAAAGCCGAAGCGATTATGCGCGGTGGGACTCCTACCGGCGGGGCCACGCCCCTGTCGCTTGTTAATCAGATCCGTGCTAGAGTGCATGCGACTCCGTACACGCAGGGACAGCTTACCCTTGACGAGCTTCTGGATGAATATGCGCGTGAATTTCAGCACGAGGCACACCGCAGGATCGATCTGATCCGGTTTGGAAAATTCCATGAGCCGAGATTATTCCGCGCCAATGTGAGCGAGTCGTATCGCCAGTTGTTCCCGATTCCGTCGAACCAAATAAATCTAAACCCGAAATTGACTCAAAATCCGGGCTATAATTAATTTGGAAACCGAATATTGTGAACAAATCCCATCCGGGGAGAATCTTCTTCCCGGATTTTTTTCATGCCAATAAGGTGACAGGAATGGACCTGATCCCGGAGAACTGATATCGACTGAATTTGGCGAAACGCCTGATTACGGTATATCGAAGACCCGGAAGCTTTTAACCGATGACTTGAACGGACTGGCCTGATAAAAGAATGTTGCGGAAGATCTTAGATGCTTTGTGGATCTGAACAGGCCAGTCTTCTGCAGCAGAACCATCGGCCCCGTCCGAAATGTACTTCAGGCACAGAAAGGGAATTTCTTCTTTCATGGCGACCATTGCCAGCGGATACGCTTCCATGTCAACCACATGATACGCCGTGGTCGCATGGTTCATTTCGAAGTTGTCGCCCGTCCCGCAAATACCTTCAGGAAGTCCCTCCATCTTCAGTCCGTACTCCAGTATCGCAGGGATTCCGGAAAACGGTGTTTCGTACAGGGCATACCCAAGACCTCTCACATCCATATCCCGCTGAACAAACCCGGTGCAACAAACAACTTCGCCCTGCCGGAAACAGGCGCTGCCTGCCGAACCCAGATTGACAATCAACTGCGGCCTGCGAATACGAATCGCCCTGGCCAGCTCAAAAGCGGCATTCACCTTTCCAATGCCGGTGATCAGCTTGTTCATGCCGTCAAATGCAGTGGCCTCGGCTTCCAGCGCAAAAACGAACAACGTCTCGTCTATGGGGTATTGACCTTCTTTGAACATCGTCGGTATCTTCAGTTTGTATATTTGTGTAAACCCCTGCTACCGCGGTTTTCATCCAACCGCGATCTGCCTTCCAAAACACGTACAAATTTAAAATAAATAGAACATACCACCCGGATATCCGGTGAAAACGTTCATCCGTTTCCAATGTGACCGGAATAAAATCTTAATTTGTCATTGTGACTGAGCCGCTTTTTCCAGCGCTTCGATGGCAACAAACAAAACGCCGGCCTCACCCCGAAAGGTACCAGAGCCTTTTGGCTCATTACTCACCGAGTACCATTCATAAAATCCTTTGTTTTTCATGACCCTGTCGGTCATGGGACAAAGCTGCTCATAAGCTTCTTCGATGAAACCATGCTTGATAAGCTGGAGGATCATCCGCCCGCCAAACCAGGTCCAGTCGCCTCCGTTCTGGTAGCCATAAGGGTACATGCTTTTATTTTTAAAGAATCCTTCAGGATAGGGCGGATAAAGCGTTAACCCGATGGTTGCAGCGCCCGAAGCCCTGACATTGGCGACCATTTTTTCGAGTGAAATCCGGATTTCTTCTTTTGAAAGCAGTCCTGCTTCGATGGCCACGGCAGTACCTCCGTGGTAAAATATCTCATTTTCATCAAAATCGACAGGAAAAGGCGATCCGTCCAGGTAAATATGGGGGATAAACTTTTTGTTTTTCTCATTCCACAGGTGCTTCCGGCAATTTGCCGCGACCTCTTTACGAACAGCTCCCCATTGTGCCCTCGTTTCCGGAACCAGTTCCATCAGGTTGCCGAGTGCCACCAAAAACATCGCGTTGTCGTAAATATCAATCGCGTAATGGGTGTTCTCATCGATCTCAACACCCCACTCATGTTCCGGTTGTACATCGCCCCAGTCGGCAGTGGTGGCACCCCAGATCAGCCCGTATTTCTTACTGAACCTCTCTTTCATCAGAAAATCCATAGCCCTTTCCATCCGGTCAGCCACGGTGTAGCCGCCAATTTTTTCCTGAAGGATGGACCGGTCGCCGGTAGATCGAACATACTTAAATACAGCCTGGATCAGGGAAGTTTCCTGATCTGTTTCGACCGTGTTCTTGTGCCCTGCATAACGCGGTTCCAGATCTGAGTAGATAAATTTATAACCCACATCGGCTTTGTCACGAGGTACGAAGCCATCAATGATATTTCCGTCGGCACCCTGCATGCGGAAAAAGACCAGCAGATTTTCCTTCAGTTCATCTTTCGGATAAACCGTCGAGGCCAGCTCGATAAACGTGTTGAAATCACGGATCCAGACCTCGCGGTATCCGTCGCCGGCATTAAAGCCGGTCCTGATGATTTCGGCGGC
>CAZOYZ010000050.1:0-17991 GCA_964584045.1 uncultured Prolixibacteraceae bacterium
ACATTCGAATGAATTTGTGCAGACAATTCCCGGCAAAGTTTTTAATTTTGACCGAATTGCTTGTGCCGAAAAAAGGAATATCATGCCAGAAGATCATCCTGTTTCAAACGAATACTTACTTTCCGAGCTGCAATCCGGACAAGAACGCGCTTTTGACTATCTGTTCCGAAGATATTATAAAGCGCTTTGTGCCCAGGCTGTTTCTTACGTTTCGGAACTGGACATTGCGCACAGCCTGGTGCAGGATTGCCTTGTCAGACTATGGGAAAAGCGCGCCGATCTTGCTGCGGTCAAAAATCTGAACGCCTATCTTGCATTGATGGTGCGGAACCAATGTATTGACTATCTCAGAAAAGAAAAGGCCATGGAAAAGCTTCACCGGAAATCCCAGGCCGGCCAGCCAGACTATACCACGGGTGAAATCTTTCTTTACCGTGAGTTTGAAGAAAAACTGGTGACGGTGTTGGCTTCCCTTCCCGACCGGACCCGCATGGCGTTTGAATACAGCCGTTTTGAAGAACTTTCCTATGCAGAAATTGCCGGCCGGATGAACATCTCGGTGAAAGCGGTTGAAGCGCTTATTTCCAGGGCGCTTCGGATTTTTAGACGCGAACTGAAAGATTACCTTCCGGTCGCGATCCTGCTGTATAAAATGATGCATCATTAAGCCCGGATTACCGTCCGTTGAAAGGTTGATCTTTTTCGCTAAAAAAAATGAACCGGTGACATAGGGTCTGAACAATTCAGCTTCGTCTGATCAGTACAGACTGAAAAAATGGATATCGATAAAAAAACAGGACGCATTCTTGCCAACTCGATTTTGGGACGTATCAGTCCGAAGGAGCGGGCGCAACTGGATGCATGGATTGCGGCAGATCCCGAACACAGGAAGGAAGCGGATGCTTATCGTCAAATTTGGGAGAAATCGAAGAGACTGGTCTATGGGGAATCGATCGACCTGGAATATTTTTTAAGGAAAACGAAAAGACGGATTTCTGAGTTCCACCGAAAAAGGCGGATCATCTATTTCAGGCAGGCGGCTGCGATTTTATTGCTGACGATTAGTTTTACCGCCTTAATCCAGTATCTTCAAAATAGGAACCTAAACGTGGCAGGTGACGAACAGGGCTACATGGAAGTGAAGACAGCCTGCGGGATGCAAACCAGTTTTACACTGCCCGACGGTACCGAAGTCTGGCTCAATTCGGGAAGCATCCTGCGCTACCCCGGGTCGTTTAACAACAGGCGAAACCGAAATATTGAACTGAGGGGAGAAGGGTATTTCAAAGTGACAAGGAATGCGGGTCAGCCATTTGTCGTGAAAACACCGGGAATTGATATCAAAGTACTCGGCACTGAATTTAATGTATCCGCTTATGACGATTTTAACTCGTTGACCGTGGCCCTTGAATCCGGTGAAGTAAGCATTTTCAGTAACGCGGGCCATCAGCAGAAAGAGCTGCTGGTCATGCGCCCAAACGAAGTGATTGAATACAACAGGGAAGAAAATCGTTTTTACCATATCCGGGAGAAATCGCTCGATAAATACACGGCATGGAGGAACGGCATCATCATGTTTTATGGTGATCCCGTCGAAACGGTGGTCCATAAACTCGAGAAATGGTACAACGTGGAAATCAGACTTGCGGATCAGGAGCTGACCCGGTACCGCTTCACGGCAACGTTTGAAAATGAAACAATCGACCAGGTCTTAAACCTGTTAAGCATGTCTACACCCTTAACCTATACGATGATCCCTGCAACGAAGAATCCGGATCATTCTTTTTCCAAAAGAGTCATCATCATATCGAATAAAAATTAAAACAGCGATGCCTATGAGATAAACCCGGCTAAAAAAACTGGCAGGAAAATGTTGGAAGCACTTCCCTGCCATTACTTCACCTGAACTGATCATTCAGGCAAAAACTGGTTGTTAATTAAAACATTTCAAATTTATGGAAAAAATTGTAAAACAAACAGGAAATGACTTCCTGTTAAAAGTGTTTTTAACTATGAAACTAATCGTTTTCATGATCTGTTTCTCATCTTTAAGTACGCTGGCTACCGGGATTTATTCCCAGAACGCCAGGATTTCGCTCGATCTCCGGAACCGCTCGATCAAGGAGGTCTTAAAAGAAATCGAGAATTCAACGGAGTTCTACTTTCTTTATAACAACGAACTGATCGATGTGGAGCGAAAAGTTGACATCCGAGTGGAGGAGGAACCGGTCAGCAACGTGATCGATGTCTTGTTCGCCGGACAACGTATTGATTATTCAATCGCCGGCAGGCAAATCGTCATATTTCCTGAAGATGCTCCCATGATCGTCACGCAGCAAACCACGATCCGGGGTAAAGTGACTGATGTGAAAGGAGAACCTCTTCCCGGAGTTTCAGTCATCCTGAAGGGGACCCAGCAGGGGACCATTACCGACGTGGACGGAGCGTATTTTTTCCCTCAAATGCCGGCAAACGCGGTGTTGCAGTTTTCATTTGTAGGGATGAAAATGCAGGAAATCGTGGTCGGGAACCAGTCCGCGATCGATGTCGTCATGGCCGAAGAGACCATCGGCGTCGATGAGGTGGTGGTGGTCGGCTACGGTGTTCAGAAGAAAGCCAATCTCACCGGCGCCGTGGATCAGGTCACATCCAAGAGCCTGGAGAACCGGAGCATGACCAATTTGACCCAGGGATTGCAGGGGATATTGCCCAATTTAAACATCCGGCTCATGGATGGAAAACCGATACAGGCGCCGTCCTACAATATCCGTGGTAAAACGTCTATCGGAATGGGCGGTGATGCCCTCGTGCTGATCGACGGGGTTGAAGGAGATCCCAGTATGTTGAATCCCAATGACATTGAAAGTGTTTCAATTCTTAAGGATGCGGCGTCTGCGGCCATTTATGGCGCCCGGGGTACATTCGGGGTCGTTCTTATCACGACCAAAGACCCGGTAAAGGGGAAAATACAGGTAAACATTTCTTCCAACTATTCGGTGCTGGCCCCCACGGCCGTGCCTGATCTGGTCACAGATGGGTATACCTATATGAAAATGTTCTCCGAGGCATTCGTCGGCGGCGATAATCCCAATCCGCTGGCCGTCAACAAGACCATGAAGTTTTCGTGGGGCTACCTCGACGAATTCAGGAGACGGGTCGAATCGGGCCAACCCTATAATACCGTGGAAACCGATCCCGTTACCGGAGAATATACCTATTACGGCAGTACGGACTGGTACCGTGAGTTGTATAAGAAAACAACCAGCGCCAACGAGCATAATGTTTCTGTTTCAGGAAGCTCAGACAGGGTTTCGTATATGATCTCGGGACGGATGCTCGACCAAAAAGGAATATTCCGTTACAGCTCTGACGACTATTCTATGGTGAATTTCCGGGCAAAAGGATCGGTCGTGTTGTTCCCGTGGCTCACGCTCGAAAATAATACGGAATATTCCCAGATGAAGTATCACAACCCGGTCAATGTCGGCGAAAATGAGCCGGTGTGGCAAAATATTGCAGATAATTCGCCGGTCGCCTCACCGATATTTAACCCTGACGGCACGCTGACGTACGCGGGGGCATGGAGTGTCGGCGATTTCTGGTATGGGAAAAACGGAATTGATTTTGATAAAAAGGTATTCGGGAACACAACGGGTTTTACCGCCCGGTTTTTTAAAGACCAACTCCGGATAAAAGGCGACTTCACCGTCCGTAATACCAATAACAATGTCGAAACGATCAAAGTACCTGTTCCGTACAGCGCGTACAAGGGGATTATTTCTTACCTGGGAGCCTCAAACAGCCTGATTAAAAACGAGTATGAACAAACCCAGTATCTCGCTACCAATATTTATGGCGAATATGAGAATACGTTTTCCGAGGATCACTATCTGAAGATAATGGGTGGATACAACTATGAGCAATCGACCTACAGCAATCTGTCGGCGAGCCGGAATAATCCGTTGTATGCCGACGCCGTTAACATCAGCTTAGCCCAGGGACAAAAAATTGAACTCAAAAATCCGTATAACAAATGGGCTGTTCTTGGTTTCCTTTCAAGATTGAATTATTCCTACAAAGACCGGTATCTTCTTGAAGTAAATGCCCGCTATGACGGGTCTTCCAAATTTCCCGCCAACCAGCGCTACGCGTTTTTCCCTTCGGTATCAGGAGGGTGGCGGATCACCAAAGAGCCTTTCGTGCACCTGTCGCCCCGGTTTATTTCGAATCTGAAACTCAGGGCCTCTTACGGATCGCTCGGAAACGGTAATATTGGTGCGTACCAGTTTCAGGAGTTGCTGGCCATCTCCAACTCGTCGGCCATTATTAACGGGATCTTACCCCAATATACAAAATCTCCCAACCCCATTCCCGACGGACTCACCTGGGAAACCTCCAGAACCACTAATCTGGGGCTGGACCTGGCTTTGCTTTCGGACCGGTTGAACTTTGTCGGAGATTATTATGCCCGCAATACGGAAGATATGTATGCCATCGGGCTTACGCTTCCTGCGCTTTTTGGAGCGACCTCGCCAAAAGGGAATTATGCCGATCTGGAGACGAAAGGTTGGGAACTCAGCATCTCGTGGAGGGACCAGTTCAATCTCGCCTCAGAACCGTTCAACTACAATGTCAGGGTCACCGTTGCAGATAACCGGTCTGAAATTACAAAATACAATAACCCGGACAAGGTGCTGAGCGATTATTATGAAGGTCAGGTGATTGGTGAAATATGGGGTTTTGTGACAGAAGGTTTTTTTGTTGATGAAGCGGATATCGCAAACCATCCCAAACAAAGTCCTCAGATGAAGGCTTCTCCTTCCAACACATGGGAGCCGGGAGACATTAAGTTAAAAAACCTGAACAACGATGACTTTATCAATGTCGGCACAAACAGGGTATCGAATCCCGGTGACCGGAAGATCATCGGCAACAAGGAACCCCGCTATACGTTCGGAATAGGCCTCGGCGCCGATTGGAACAATTTTTTCTTCTCCGCATTCTTCCAGGGAGTCGGAAAGCAGGATTGGTATCCGAGCCCGGAATCAGACCTTTTCTGGGGACAATACAACAGACCTTACGACGGGATACCCTTGTACCAGCTTGGCAAAATCTGGAGCCCGGAAAATACGGACACCTATTTTCCGCGATACCGGTCACGGGCTGCGAATAATATAACCACCAGAGAACTCGGTATCCAAACGAAATACCTGCAAAATGTCGCTTATATCAGAATGAAAAACATTCAGATCGGATACAACCTGCCGGCGAAATTCATTTCAAGAATCGGAGCTACCTATGCAAAAGTCTATTTTTCGGGTGAAAATCTTTGGACGTATTCTCCGCTCTATAAACTGATCGGACATCACCACCTGGACGTCGAAAATATCGGACCGAGAGACCTGCTGGTAAGACCGGGTTCCACGAATGCTGATGGAGCGAATTATCCGATCATGAAAAGAATCACATTTGGAGTAAACCTGGCCTTTTAACACGAAAACACACAACCATGAAACGAGTCAAGACAAAAGATTTGACACACAGGGAGATGTTTATTGGCGAGTTCCATCCGTTGATGTCCTAATCAGGAGATAATAAGCTTAGTACGCAAATTATACACAGTTAAATTGAAAAAATAGACAGATGAAAAAACAATATTTTTGGCTGATACTTTTATTTTCCTTTTTTGTCCAGTGCGATCTGGAACAACTACCGCAGGATAGTGCCACAAGATCTGCCGTATTCAGCAGTGGCCAGGGGTTGGAATTGTATACCAATTCGTTTTATTCCATCTTTCCCCAACGTTCCACCAAGGAAGATGCGCTTTCCGACTATCTGGCCGTGAACAGCGTCTTTCCGTTCATTCAGGAAAACGCGTTTACCCCGGCGCTGAGCACGGGTTGGGATTGGGGTGACCTGAGGAATATTAACTATTTTATTGCCAATAATAACGACCCGAATGTTCCCGTCAATGAAAGAAAAAATTACCAGGGAATCGCGAAATTTTTCCGGGCCTATTTCTATTTTGAAAAAGTGAAACGGTTTGGGGATGTCCCCTGGGCAGGGGAACCACTTTCGGTGGATGACCCGGTCTTATACGGCTCGCGTGATTCCCGGACCCTGGTGATGGATTCGGTACTGGCCGACATCAATTATGCCTGCGCCAACATCACTTCGACGGCGGCAAACGCAACCAGCAGTGTCGTGACCAGGTATATAGCCTATACGCTGAAATCAAGAATATGCCTCTTTGAAGGAACTTTCAGAAAATATCATTCTGAACTGGGACTGCAGGGTTCAGCGGCAGCGTGGCTGAACGAGGCCGCGACCGCCGCGAAGGAAGTGATCGACAAAAGTGGTTATTCCATTAATACCGCTGAAGGAGCGGGTAAATCATACCGGGTGTTGTTCGTCAGCCAAAAACCGGTTACCCGCGAAGTGATGCTCTCGTCAAACTGCGACCCGACATTGAGTGTCTATGGCGATGCAAACTGGTACTGGACCAGCGGTACGTACGGACACAAAGCCAATTTAATACGGACGTTTATCCATACCTACCTCAATTTGGACGGCACACCTTTTACCGCTGACGCGGATTACCAGACGATGTTGTTCCGTGATGAGGTTAAAAACAGGGACTTAAGACTCAAACAAACGATCCGGCTGGGTGATTACAAGCGGATAAGCGGCGGCACGCTGATCCCTGCGCCACCCACATTCTCGTATAGTCTGACCGGTTACATGCCGATTAAGTGGACCGTCGACGATACGTATTACGACGGACAAACCATCAGCATCAACTCCGTTTCCATATTCCGCTTTGCAGAGGTCTTGCTGAATTATGCCGAAGCAAAGGCCGAGTTGGGGACCTTGACCGATGTCGACTGGGCTGCGACCATTGGGGTTCTTCGTTCCCGGGCCGGCATCACAGGCGGGCTGACCACGAAACCGACTGTTGCCGATCCCTATCTGATGGCTAATTACTTCCCGGGCATCAACGATCCGGTTATCCTGGAGATCAGACGGGAACGGGGCATCGAATTATGCCTGGAAGGGTTTCGTTTTGCCGATCTTGTCCGGTGGAAACGGGGTGAACTCATGAATCAGGAATGGAACGGCATGTATGTGCCTGCTCTCAATACGCCGATGGACCTGAATGAAGACGGGATTATGGACGTCGCTTTCTACCAGGGCACCAAACCGACGCTTCCGGTGACCGAGTATGTTAACGTTTCGCCGACCGTCAGTGGAAAGGTCAATTCCCAGTTGCTGAAAAATGACACGTCCGGCGAGTTAACCTGGATGAACCAGATAAAAAGAAAGTGGGAAGATAAAATGTACTATTATCCGATCCCGGAGAACGACCGGCTCATGAATCCTGAATTAGGTCAAAATCCGGGCTGGTAAAGCCGGCGGACTATGGTTCTGTTAAGAAGTATAAAAACGTCAGGACAATTCTGTTGGTTCTCAACAAAATTGTCCTGATATTGAATGTAACTAAAATAAACACACCATGAACGTAATAAAGAAGGTTTCAGCTTTCGTAACTGCATCAATTGTTATGGCTGGGTTGTCCTGTTTATCCATGGCACAACCGAAGAAAGATATCGCCTGCAATATCATCACCTATAATATCCGGATGAACACGGCTTCTGACGGGGAGAATGCATGGCCTCTGAGAAAAGACAAAGTTGCCGCTTTGCTGAAATTTCATCAGGCCGATATTTTTAATGTTCAGGAAGCTCTCGCTGAGCAAATGGATGATCTGAAAAAGAGCTTTCCCGATTTTGATGTTGTTGGTGCGGGGCGGGACGATGGTAAAGCAGCAGGTGAGTTTATGGCTATTTTTTTCCGAAAAGGTCGTTTTGAAAAATTAGCCGATGGCATGTTTTGGTTGAATGAACATCCGGATAAACCGGGATTAGGTTGGGATGCCCCCTCCGATATCCGTGATGTGACATGGGTTAAACTAAAAGACAAGCTTACCGGAAGAACCTTTTATGTTTTGAACACCCACTTTGATCATCGGGGGGTTATCGCGCGGGAGGAATCAGCGAAGCTTATCCTTAAATTTATCCGGCGGGAAAACAAGGAAAACCTGCCTCTTATTCTGACCGGCGATTTTAATTGTGTCAAAAATTCGGTTCCCGTTCAGTTAATTCTGGAAGAGCTAAGTGACGCACAGGATAAGTCGCTTACGCAGCCGTACGGGCCGCAAGGTACTGCCAGCGGTTTTAATGTTAAAGTGGTCACAAAAAAGATTGACTTTGTCTTTGTCAATGATCCGGTTATCGTTCTCCGACATGGTATCCTGTCAGATTCATACGGTCTTTTCTATCCGTCCGATCACTTGCCGGTGCTGGCTGAAATTCAATTTTAACAAAAAGAAAAGGCCCTCTTATCATTTGGAGGGCCTTTCTGTAAAAGATGCCGTTATTTTTCCGGTGCATTGACATTGAATACGTCGGCATAGATGGGCCGGTCGGTTTCCTCCGACTGTTCGAGCCGGCCCTGGTATTCGGCACTTAATCCGGCGATCTTGTTGGGGCCGCGCTCGTATTCCTCGATGATGATCTGGAAGGGTTCATCTTTATACTTCCTGGGCAGCCGGAATTCTTTGCTGACGGAATACCGGTTGTTCTCGATGTTTTTTGCACTGATCCGGATCTCGACCCCTTCTTCCGTCAAATCCTCGTCATTGGTCCCGTTGCTGATGGTTCCAAAGATGGGTTGGGCGATCTTGTTGTCCTGGAAGCTGATCCGGAGGAAATTGTAGTTGCCGTATGAAGCGAGGCGTTCATTATAGATCGACCCTTCAACGGTAACCGTGAAACGGGAGTTGCTGTCGTCTTTTTTGAACACGACCGTGGTTTGCCGTTCAGGCATTAACTGGATAAAATCGGCGGTCACCACGGGCGACAGGCAAACATCCTCCTCATCCTTCCGGACCGAATAAGGCTGGTAGCGGGCCAGCACCAGACGGATAAACGGAAAGTACATGTTTCCGGGGTTGACAGACACATCGCAGAACCAGGTTTGCCGGTCTTCATCGAAATGAACCGGATAGGCCACAGCCAGCGCCTTTGCAGCGTCGCGGCCCGGATACTGAAGGTCATCGTCGATGACGGGATTCATCCTGAAGTCGGCCGGCTGGGGCGAGTAGCCTGCCGGCTGGACTGAATACAGCAGGGGGTCGATCCCCCAGTTGGTATACTGGTCGGAGTAACCGGAGGGCAACATCGCCATCACGGTGGGTTTGGACTGGGGGTTGGGAAGGATCACCGCCAGCATTTCGTCGTCGCCCGACGAGTACCAGGGGCGTTTCAGGAAGATCCGCAGTCCGCCTCCCACACGCTGATGCCGGACTGCTTCATTGGTCTGTGATTTCCGCCACTCGAAGGTGGGAATGATATAATCGATCTCCGGAGCCTTTGGCCTGGCCGAGCTGGGGATATTAACCCGCTCGGTCCATTCGCTTTCGCGGCTGGTAGTCAGGGTCGGGTTAGCTGCCAGTATCTTGTCGAAATATTCACGATATCGTGAAGCAGCCACAAGCTTATAATCGACCCACCGGTGTTTGGTGTCGCCAAATTGCTGAACAAGCGGTTTGATCCTGAGACCCAATTGCTTCATCAGCGAAAACCGGTGTTCCATGACATCGAACCGGACCTGGTTGACAATAGTGGCAGGGGCGGATTTTCGTTCCTGTTCAAATTTCCGGAACGATACCGCCTGTGCCTGATAAATTTTTCCCATTTTGAGCGATGCCGGCTGCGGGTCTTTTTCAAACTCCGCCTGGCTCTGCAGTTTGAACTTCTTGTAAGGAATTGCCTGCAGGTTTTGGATCTGTGGACGGACAAGCACTGCCGGTTGCGGTACAGTTCCTTTGGTGATCACATCGTCCTGGTAATTCACCCGGATATCGGCGATGCTGTTTCGTCCTTGTTTATCCTTTATGGCAACCGATATTCCGTCGTCGAGCTTCTCTGTCCAGCGTGACTGTAACTCTGCTTTTTCGGTGCTTTCACCGTGCACTTTCATCTGAATATTGATGGCTGCAATTGTTTCGCCAAAATCCCGGTCAGGTAACAAATGGCTGATCACGGGGGCATCCAGGGGTTGCTGCAGGGCGTGTACCAGTTCGATTTCACGCGAAGGGCTGACCATCCAGTGCTGTCCGGAGAAGGCGAGGTCACGGACCTCTTTCATGTTGGCGGGTGAATCTTCGGTGATCATTCGCCAGATGGCCGCTAACTCGGTCAAATCCTTTTCCCTCCAGAAGGTGCTGAAGCGAATGCGCGTACGCAGGCCTTTGGGCATAGACACGGTGACCTGCCGTTCGGAGGCATCCCATTGAACCTGCTGTTCGCCTTCTTCGAGCCTGATGCGGATGGGACCGGCATGGTACCAATCGTCGGGTTTCGGGACGGAATCCGTATTTCCCGGAGTGATTTCCTGGTTGCTGAAGAAACTAAACATGCGGGGTTCAAACACTTGTGTATGGGTGTTTTCATATCCGTCCGACAGGAACAACGCCACCCCTGCTGCCATCGGGTCGGGCAGGTATTCGATCTCCACCTCACTGGGCTGGTAAATTTTCTCTTTTGTCTTCTCCTCACGGTCATACAGTCCCTCGTGACTGGTGATGATCGCGTAAATCTCCTTCGCCTTTTGCGGATCCCCAAATGCTTTTTCAAACATGCCGTGAGTCTCGGCCATCTGCTGACTGTTCTTTGGGGGGAGCAGATAGCGCAGCGAGTAGTCTGCGAGGGTTTTTCCGCCAACAGGGTGGCTGCTCTCGTATTCTTTGGCGCTCTGGTCAAAATTGGAACGAATGACCATGCTTTCGAGGAATTCGCCGTCGCGGAGCTCATTGCCGATAAACACCACCGGGCTGCTCAATGGTTCATAGCGCAGGTAGCGGATGTTTTTCCGGATGGTCTGGCCGGGAGATTCAGGTTGAGAACTGAGCGGTACGCTGTTCCCGGCCAGGTCGACCGCCCGGATCCGGACCTGATAATCTTTTCCGAAGCGAAGTTTAGGCAGGCTGCCCGGCACGACCTTTGATTGGGCGTTCACTCTGAATTCCAGGTCACCGTCAAACTGGTATTTCCTGGCTTCAACGGCCTTGTTTGTGTTGACATAGTCCTTTTTTATGGTTTCTCCGGGCTTTAGTTCATAGTCGTCCGACTCATTGATCGCATAGCCAGGTTTCCGGACAGAGAGGCTCCAGCCTTCCCAGCGGGCCAGTGTTTCTGAGACAAATACATCTTCCGGATCGTCGGGGTCTTCGGCAACGCCCAACTGAATGCAGCCTTCGTCGGGCTCAATGCCTTCGACCGGATGCGGGTTGCTCGACTCATCAAACCAGGTGTATTGATCCTGTTTGCGGTGCAGCGAGTACCACTGGTCCGGATTGGATTCATAGGCAATATCCATCTGGTAACCCTGGATCACATCGTCCGAATAAAGCGCCTGGTCGGGCAGCCGCAATTTCAGTTCAGTCACGGCTTTCAACTGCCGGCCCCGGGGCTGCGCCGCCCCTGCTTTTAGTTGCTGCGCCTGAACCGTTGTCAAGCCTGCATTTAACTGTTGCGGCTGAGCCTCCGTGATGCCGGCTTTTACCTGCTGTGCTGCTCCTGCTTCGGTCTGTTGCTCCTGCGCCGGCGTCACGCCCGACGGCTGAACGTCTGCCGCGATGCTCTTCGGCCGGACTTCAAATTTCACCGGCGAGACAGCGTTAAAATTCCGGCGGATCTCCAGGTTGGCGTTGATCCTGGAAACCAGGTGTCCGGCCATCCCGTTTTTTGTGATGGCAATGCCCGCGCTCCGCATGGCCGGCAGACCTTCTTCCTCAGGCGGATCTGCTTCTTCCAGTTCCTTTTCCTTCAACATCCTGCTGACAGCCAGTTCCGAGCGGACTTCATAATAACGTGCAATCTGATGGACTTTGTTCTCTGCCATGTTGGAGGTCTTCAGGGCAGCGCCGTCGGCATCGATCTGAACGACCGTGAATTCATCGGTATTGATCTTCACAAATCCCTGTTTGAAGACGGAGTTGGTCTTGTCGCCGGTATAAAATCCGTTTGTAGTGATCTCATAGGCCGTGGCCGGAGTGGAAACCGTTGTCCCTTCCTCCTGAAAGATCAGGGAATCAGGCACCAGCCGGATCGTTCCCTTTGCCGCAATGGATGAGCTGTACGGGATCGTGAAATCCAGGACGATCCCCAGTTTTCGCATCAACTGCGGATAACTGGTGATAACGGAGAGGATGTCGTGAAACTCGAACGCCGGTTTTTTTAACTGTATTTTTATTTTTCTTTCCATCCGGTCGACCCCGTGGAACTTCCGGAGCTGGCTGAAATCGTCTTTGGGATTCATCTGCCGTTCGAAGGGAAGGAACTTTTGCTGCCGGATATTTTGCCGAAGTTTTTGGTCATCCTGTACGCCACGGTTGGTCATCATCCGGGCGGCGGGTGTTTTCATGCTTCGGTTGGGACCCGTTGCCCGGCGGACGGACTGAAGATCGAGGCTGAACCGGGAAATGGCTCCCAGGTTCGTGTCATCCACAAACTTTTCGGGTGTCACTTTTTGTTTCGGATCGATGACCGCTTCCTTTTTGAACGATTGAAACAAAAAGTCCTGAATGTGGGCGGCAGGGAACGAGTTGATCCTTTTTCCCGAAAGGTCTTCTTCCTTAAAATCGTCAACCTTGATTCCGGGGTGGAAGATATTTTTAAAGAGCTCGGGATCGATCAGCTTTTCCTGAAGTACGGCGTCGAGCACCGTACCGTCGTTCAGCCGGAACTTAAAGTCGGCATCGAGCACTTTCTGAGGCCAGTCCAGAATGTCTTCAAACTGAGCCAGTGTCGTATCACTGGGTGTACTGAGTTTAACGGAAACAAAAACTGAAACTTTCAGCACGTCGCTGCCTTCAATGGTTTCCCGCCGGTGGGGCAGTGTGGTGAATATGATTTCCTGTGGCATATCCTGTTTTATTTATCGATTTAACCTGCAAAAGCCAGGCAGTATTCCTGCCAGTCGTCCTCGTCGACCATTTCAATAAACTTTGGATCGGCATCGGCACCTTTCAGTTCGCGGCGCACGGTGACTGAAACCGTTTTACTGAAGAACAGCACTTCCACCTTGACCTTCAGGGTGGCCATCCCTTCGAGTTTTTCAACCTTATCGCCCACGAACACTGCGGTGAAGGCCAGGTAGAATTCGAGCGACACCGTAATCAGCCCCAGGATGCATAGACTCCCGTTAATGCGGAGATAACCGGTTAGGGTGGTTTCGACAATATCTTCCGACACACCATTGATCACTTTCTCTGTGAGCAACATCTTGAAGTAGAACCCTCCCATGACCGAAACGCCTCCCGAGGCGACTCCGACATTCAGCGACACGGCAGCTCCGAACTCAAAGGCTGCTTCGATGGACTGCAATCCTTTTAAGGTAGTTACCATCCTGAAGAAACCGCCCCCGCCATAGAGTGAAACTGTCAGCAGGAAGGGGTTTTCGCGTGTGCAGAAGTTGAAGCCAATGGTCAGCGGAGCGCCGGTGAAGGGCAGGGTGACGTCAGCACCCAGGCTGATGTTCGTGATCATACAGATCCCGACGGTGACGTTGGGGATGGCCAGGTTAAATCCGGCAACGACTTTGGTGGGTTCCAGTTTGATGTAGGGGCCATCATCTGAAAATCCGCTGCTGGGGATGATGCTCTGCAGATTATTGACGAAGCTGAGGGCTCCCTTGAACTTGATTGGGTTTTCCGCATTAATGTCAACTTTGACATCGGTTTTTTGAGAAGATCCTGTTTTAAATTCCAGGTAATTAAAATTTACCTCGAGTAAGGGGACCAGGTCAATCCCGAATTTTTCAAACCGCGCTGAACCATTGAGGGCTGCCGGTTTGGAGGCGTCGAACGGCTTCTCGAATTTGGTGGTGATGGTCAGTGCTTTGCCGGGATCTTCGACGTTGACATGCAGGATGTCCTCAATGACCTTGATCGGATTGCTCTTGAATTCCGGCTGCCATTTATATTCGGCATAAAATGCTTCGGTGGTCACGTAGACTTTGAAGTTGGGAATTTTGGGAATATTTCCGTTGAGGGCGTTCAGCAGTTCCTGGACTTTATCCTTGATTTGCTGCTTCAGACTGTTGATCTGATCTTCCAGGTTCTGTGCAGTTTCCTTTGCCTGGTTTTCAAGGGCAAGGATCTGGTTTTTCAAGTCTTCGATCTGGTTTTTTACCTGCTTGATCGTATTGATCAGACCATCGAACGCATTACCCAGTTCCAGACCACCCAACAGAAGGTCAAAGATCCGGATGACTCCGAAGATCTTGGCGACGGGGAATTCTTCGAGCGCTTCAAAAAATTTGTCCGGATTAAAGGTCAGTGCTTTCAGATCGTCGACCACGCCGCCCACCGGACCTTGCAACTTACTCAAGGCCGTGATTGCCATATTGGGCGAAAGGAAACCGCCGGCTTTGTCGGAACCGCCGCTGAAGTCGACCACGGCTCCTGCAACGGTGGCAAATACCATTCCCGCATTTTGATCATCTTCGAGCTGAATGGTTGCCGCTTTGCGGCTTCCGGTCATCTCATCGAGTTGCTTGATGAAGACGCTCGACATCTGCATGATGGGATGGAATTTCAGATCGGCAGCGCCTGTGGCGGGATAAATCTGTCCGCCGAAATTGAGCCATTCCGTTTCAAATGCGGTATCGCCATCGACCAGGCTTTCTGCATAGGCCACATCCTGTCCGGCGAAACTCACTTTCGTATAGGAGAGATTGGGATTGTATTTGTCAATGATCTGCTGCATCAGTCCTTTGTCGCGGGCAATCCGGTTCTCCAGGAAGGCCAGCGGCATCCGGATGACGTGCTCAAATCCCTCCTTGTCGGTCACCGTCAGGTTGAAGGGAAATCCTTTACTGCCGACATGAATATAGAAGTTGTAGGACGTGTTCCCGCCTCCCCCAAAGGGGGCCAGCATTTTTTTAAACGTACTGCCCGACTGGGGCACGTCGATGATGGTTGAATCCGCCGGATTGTCAATATCGGGGGTGGTGTTGACATTCACACGAACTGCCTGGAAGGGGAACCGGATGAATTTGTTTTGCGGGTCGGTGCGGGAATACAAAACTTCCTTTTCCAGCACCACAATGTACATTCGTTGACGGTTGACGGCCGATTTGGTCGCCTTGTGGAATTTCCGTTCGGTGATCTTGACCAGGGCTGCGCGGTGGCCGAACGGGAAGAGGTACCCTTCGCGGACCACTTTGACATAATGGTCGCGTCCGAGGGTGGCCAGGTGTTCCCATTCAATGATGTTCAGGTAGTTATCGGCGGGAGAAGGCACATCAAAGAAGGCATGCCAGTCGAGATAGGCGCCGAGGCTGGTGAGCATCAAATTTTTAACCGGCACCGGTTTTGGAGAATAGCTGTCAATGGAATAATTGGACGTGGTGTGCACCAGGATATGGCGGTCGCTGGCATCGAGTGAAGCCATAAACGGTTCGCCGATCTTAGCCAGGACCTCGTATTTTTCGTTGGCCTCATCAGCCCACAGGGCGCGGATCGTTTTGAAGTTGCCCAGCGTTCGCGTGGTTTTGCCGTCCTGCAGCCGGACCCCGAGGGCGGTGTGCCACAGTTCGGCTACCTGTCCTTTGCTGGTAGCCAGCGGGTCCAGTACCCTGAACTGGGTAGACAATACCTCGCCCTTTTGAATTTTCCGTTCTTCCGTATCCTTGAACTGAAGGACCCTCTGATGATAAAAGTCGTTGACCTGGTTGGGAGAAATATACATCAGCGCGGGCGCTTCGATGGACGTGTTGAAGTCGGGGATCGGAGCTACTTTCAGGCTGATCCCCTTGATGGCAGCCAGATTAAAGGCAGGACGGAGTGTTTCCATTTCCCGGGGCTGAAAGAGCCGGGTAAGCTGAGCTTCGTCATAAACCACCTGCTGATCGGCCTTGATCTTCGAGTTTTGCACCATCTTCACGGAATATTCCTTTGAACCGGAGTCCATGAAACGGGTGCCCGAAGGCGCTTTAGCCGTTTGCGGACGGCCGGCTGTATAGGAAGGCTTCCTGACATCGATCACCTGGGGAAGCTTGATCCAGGCACGGGGATGAACCACCAACTTAAACTTGGACCAGTCGAGCAGCTCTTCCGTGATGAGCGGGAAGCCGTCGTGACCCGAGGGGAGTTCATACACCAGACGGCTGCGCCGTGCCCTCAGGTGTTTGGCCGGAAGCTTTACTTCGGTATTCGTACCGGTTCCGGGTATCTGGTTCGACTCGAAAAATGCTTCTTCCAGAGTGTGCTGGCTGGTGAAATAAATGATCACCATTCCGTTTTTCCTGTTGTTGTCCAACTCCAGATAAGGCGCTTGACCGCGGTTGGTGAAATTGAAATTGTGAAATTCAAATTCCAGCAGGATCATATCTTCAGGACGCAGAAAACGGATGGTGAGCGCCCGTTTGGGTTTAAAGCGGATCTTTTCAAATTGCAGGTCCAGTTGCGGAACATTGGGGGCGGTTTTGCGGACGGGCTCCTGAGCTTCGGGCTTCACGACGGTGGTTGCTGAAGGAGCCTTTTTTACGGGTACCTGAACCCCTGGTCTGACCACCGTTGCCGAAGATGTCTTTTTTACCGGTTCCTGGGTGTCGATGCGGATTGCAGGCTTATCGCGGTATACCGATGTGAGGCTGATGCCGTCGCTGATTTGTGAATGGAACGCTTTCAGCCGGGGTTCGATCACCTGGCCTGAAAGAGATCCTCCTTCGCCACAGGCTTCAAAATCCGGAAACTTATCGGAAGGTTCAAACTTAAAGGAACCCAGTCGGGTTGAAAACCATTGTCCGCTTTTAGGCAGGCTTGCCGAAAAATAAACCTTTGGTGTCCCGCCATTTACATATTCTGCATAATAAAAATACTTTCTGAACTGAAGCTCCTGCTGTCCGAAAGCCGGATCACCGATCGTTAACTGTCCTTTTTTTCCGCTGACCCAAAGAATTTTGGAGCCGGCAGACAGGATCGTCAGGTTGGGGATTTTTCCCGTATCGTGAAAAACAGACCGGCCTCCCAGTTTCAAGCCCGATACCACTTGCGGCCATGCCCGGAACTCCTCCAGTTCAAGGGTGCATCCGGGATACATATTTCCGCTGATGAAGTCCGGTTTGTCTTTCCGGGACAGCGACAGCTTTAACTGGTGCGCCGGATAGTTTTGTCCGTGAAGGGTCAACAAAACGCCTTTTTCCCCGCACAGCCCGATGTTCCATTTCCGGTCCAGACTGGTGTTCATTTGTCCGACCCAAAACACGCCGTCCCCCTCATTTAACGAAACCAGCTCCTCCTGTTTGGCCATCACCCCTTCCAACCGGATTATTCCGTCCAGCCAGCTCAGGAAATTGACCTGCTGCCTGATTCCCAGTTCGGGGATATCGGCGGTCATATACCAGGATCCGTGTTGACAGAAAATTTCCAGATCCATGGAAAAGCGGAATTGCGTACCGGGATACTGAAGCGTATTTCCCCGGATCCAATACCGGTCGTCTTGTTTCCGGCAAAGGAGCGAACCGCCTTTTCCAAACTGTTTTTCTGACAATTCCCAGCACAATTGATCGTCCCTGTAAAACTGGAGTTTGTTTTTTGACTGTCTTAACAGGAACGGCGTTTTCGAGAGTGATTTCAGCGAGTCAACCACCGGGTCCCAGGCAATCGCGCCAAGCCCCATTGCCTTTAAAAAATTTCTTCTTCCCGGCACTCGTTTTTCTTCTTTTTCATCCGAAAGGGTAAATTCCCTGGATCTTTTGACGTTTAGGTAGCGGAAGTCCATACGTGAACATTTTTGTTAAGTGCAAATGTTAACCGATATCAACAGAAGCTTCGAGAAACAGTATACAAACACATGAAACCGGCCGGCATAATAATCCCTTTCCTATTATGGCCTGTTTCACCCATCGCTTTCAGAAATTTCA
>CAZOYZ010000051.1:0-17775 GCA_964584045.1 uncultured Prolixibacteraceae bacterium
GCCATTTTCCCAAGCTCTTCCCACTGTTTATTTTGCAGGTACATTCGCAAATCGTTCCTGAATTCGGTAATCTGTTCGAGAAACAATTCAATGAATTCTTTAATGACTGCTGTTTCTCCACCAGCTATTTCGTTCAGATAGCTGAGATCAGTAAGTCGTTGGGTATTCATAAGAGATTAGGTTATTAGGATACAATAATAATGAAAAAAATTGACCGTATTATTCTTTATTTTATGATCTTTGAATTTTAATTTTGAATTCATATCGTATGAAGAAGACCGTGTTTAATCAGATACACCGGGAAGCCGGTGGTAAAATGGTCGAATTTGCGGGTTTTGAAATGCCTGTGGAATTCAGTGGTATCAAAGATGAACACATGACCGTTCGTCAGGGCGTCGGAGTTTTTGATGTTTCTCACATGGGAGAGATCCGGGTAAAAGGACCCGGGGCTGCCGATCTGATACAGTACGTCACCAGTAATGATATCACCGGCCTTACGCCGGGACAGGCTCAGTACTCGTGCTTCCCGAATGGCAGGGGTGGTATCGTGGATGATTTGCTGGTCTATTATTTTGGGCCCGGAGAGTACCTGCTGGTTGTGAATGCTTCAAACATTGAAAAAGACTGGAACTGGCTGGTTTCCCAGAACCGCTTCGGAGCGGTCCTTGAGAATGCTTCTGCCCGGACAGGTCAGCTGGCTGTGCAAGGGCCGAAAGCAACTGCTGTTCTGCAGAAGCTGACCGGTGCGGATTTAAGTTCCCTTAACTATTATACATTTGCAGCAGCCACATTCGCAGGAGTGGACGATGTGATCATTTCAGCAACGGGTTATACCGGTGCAGGCGGTTTTGAGCTTTATTTTGACAATCATGACGGAGAGAAAATTTATCGTGCGGTCTTCAACGCAGGTGAAGAATTCGGAATAAAGCCAATCGGCCTGGGAGCGCGCGACACGCTGAGACTGGAGATGGGCTACTGTCTTTACGGGAATGACATCGACGATACAACATCGCCGATAGAAGCGGGACTGGGCTGGATCACCAAGTTCAATGAAAGGAACGACTTTATTGACAAAGGATATTTGCTGGTGCAGAAGACCCAGGGCATTTCGCGTATCCTGAGAGGCTTTGAAATGATCGACCGCGGCATCCCCCGGCATGGGTATGAACTTACAGACGGGTCGGGGAACATCATTGGTCACGTGACCTCCGGAACACAGTCGCCTGTTTTAAACAAAGGGATTGGCATGGGCTACGTCGCAAAAGCTTATTCTGCGTTCGGCACTGAAATTTATGTCAACATCAGAAATAAGCTGTTAAAGGCCCGGGTTGTAAAAATGCCTTTTATTAATCAGTAAATGATGACCGGTCAGTTTCGTCTGGAAATCTGCTTTTCGCCTGCGATTTATCCAAAACATGCCGATGACGGGAATATTGTTGTCGTGGTTGATATCTTCCGCGCGACTTCTGCCATATGTACAGCGTTTCATAATGAGGTAAAACGGATTATCCCGGTGTCGACGGTGGATGAAGCAAGACAGAAAAAACAGGAAGGATACCTGGTTGCATCAGAAAGGGATGGATTTGTGCTTGATTTCGCAGATTTCGGAAATTCCCCGTTTAATTTTACGCCGGACAAGGTGAAAGGTAAAGAAATCGTTTATTCCACGACCAACGGTACCCGCTGCATTCATTTGGCGAGTCACTCAAAGGCCGTTGTAATCGGTTCTTTCTTAAACCTGACCGCTTTGAGCGAATGGCTGGTTCGGCAACAATCGCCGGTTTTAATTTTTTGTGCTTCGTGGAAGGATCGTTTCAGCCTTGAAGATGTGGTTTTTGCAGGGGCGCTTGCCCAAAAGCTGTTAAATTCGGGAAAATTCAAATCGGTTTGCGATGCCGTGACTGCCTCGATCGACTTGTGGGATTTGGCGAGGAATAATCTGAGTGAATATATGCGCAAATCCGCTCAAAGAGAACGGCTGGCTGCGAAAGGACTGGACGACTGTATTGATTTTTGCCTGAACATGGATTATACCCGGATAATACCCATCTGTAAAAACGGAGAATTGGTGCCCGTACAAGAAGGAACAGGCAAAAAATAAACCTGTCAAATCCTATTATTTTTTGAATGAATAATTGCATTTTTGCTGAAAAATATTTTAACCCTAAATTATCAGATCATGAAGAAGCATAATTTTTCTGCCGGACCCTCTGTATTACCCGAGTTTACAAAGCAGAAGGTCGCTGAGGCCGCTTTTAATTTTGCCGGTACAGGACTTTCTGTCATGGAAGTCTCACATCGCGGAAAGGAGTTTGTCGCAGTGATGGACGAGGCCATAGCGCTTGTGAAAGAATTGCTTAATGTGCCTGAAGGTTACTCTGTTTTGTTTTTGCAGGGCGGTGCGAGTCTCCAGTTCCTGATGGCTCCCTATAACCTGTTCAGATCGAAGGCGGCTTATCTGAATACCGGAGTTTGGGCTTCAAAAGCATTGAAGGAAGCGACGTTTTTCGGCGAGGTGATTGAGGTGGCTTCTTCGAAGGATAAAAATTTCAATTATATCCCCAAATCGTATACGGTTCCGTCTGATGTTGACTATCTCCACATCACGACTAACAATACCATCTACGGAACTGAGCTGAAATCGGACCCGGAAGTGAACGTCAGAATGGTGGCTGATATGTCGTCCGATATTTTCAGCAGGCCAATCGATGTATCAAAGTATGACCTCATTTATGCCGGTGCACAAAAAAATCTTGGACCTTCGGGAGCGACTTTGGTCATTGTAAAGGAGGATGCACTTGGTAAAACCGGTCGTCCCATTCCTACCATGCTGGATTACCGGGTTCATATTAAAGGCGGTTCTATGTTTAATACCCCCGCCACTTTGCCGGTTTTCGCGTGCCTGCAGACCTTGATCTGGATGAAAGAAATGGGAGGCGTGACCGTCATGGAAAAAAACAATATTGCGAAGGCTGAAGTGATCTACAATGAACTTGACCGCAATAAGCTTTTTGTTCCGACAGTTCCTGCCGCGGAAGATCGCTCCCGGATGAATGTGACGTTTGTGATGGCCCAGGGATATGAAAGCCTGGAAAAGGAATTCCTTGATTTTGCCGGCGCAAAGGGAATGGTTGGATTAAAGGGACATCGTTCGGTAGGTGGTTTCAGGGCTTCTATGTATAATGCGCTGCCTCTTGAAAGTGTGCAGGCTTTGGTGGATGCGATGAAGGAATTCGAAGCCGCGCATTGAGGAAAGATTATGGCAAAAATAAAACCATTTAAAGGATTGCGCCCTCCGCGGGAAATTGTGAGTGATCTGGCTTGTCTTCCTTACGATGTCATGAACTCGGCTGAGGCGGCAAAGATGGCTGAAGGGAAAGCGCATTCACTGCTGCATATTACCCGTGCCGAGATTGATTGCCCGGAAGGGACAGATGTCCATTCGGAAACAGTTTATCTTAAAGCAGTTGAAAATTTTAAGGATTTCCGGAGAAAAGGCTGGCTTGTTGAAGACGACCAGGCCCGCTTTTATATCTATGCTCAAACCATGGGCGGGAGGACCCAATATGGCATTGTCGGCGCCGCCGCTTGTGAAGACTATCACAACGGCGTGATTAAAAAACATGAACTGACCAGACCGGATAAAGAGGAAGACCGGATGGTGCTGACCCGGTACCTGAATGCCAATATTGAACCTGTCTTCTTTTCCTATAAAGCAGTACCCGAGATTGATGCCATCGTGGACTCTATCGTTAAAGATCAGGAACCCGGGTATGATTTTGTTGCAGAAGACGGATTTGGTCATCATTTCTGGCCGGTATGGGACCGTAAGATCAACCAGGAGATCGAACATCTCTTTGAAACAAAAGTACCTTTCACCTATGTAGCCGACGGCCATCACCGGACCGCCGCCGCTGCCCGTATCGGACTGGAGAAGAAGGCTCAAAATCCAAATCATACGGGGAACGAATCCTACAATTATTTTATGGCTGTCCATTTTCCCGATAATCAGTTGCAAATACTTGATTATAACCGGTTAATCCGTGACCTCAACGGGCTCAGTGAAGCCGGGTTGCTGGAAAAACTAAGCGAATCATTTATCGTTGAGAAAATGGGATCGGAAATTTATAAACCGGTCAGGTTGCATGAATTTGGCATGTACATGGGCGGGATCTGGTACCGGTTGACAGCCCGGGAAGGAACCTTTGATGATCAGGATCCCATTGGCGTGCTGGATGTGACCATTCTTTCCCGGCAAATACTCGGGCCCTTGTTTGATATTCAGGATTTGCGGACTTCCACGCGCATTGATTTTGTTGGCGGCATTCGCGGTTTAGGTGAATTGCAGAAAAGGGTTGACCAGGGCGAAATGAAAGTGGCGTTTGCCTTATATCCTGTTTCGATGCAGCAATTGATCAATATTGCCGACAGCGGGAACATTATGCCCCCAAAAACGACCTGGTTCGAACCGAAGCTTCGTTCGGGACTGGTTATCCATCAATTAAACGGTTAGCTGAAAAAAACCCGGAATCAATTTCCGGGTTTTTTTTGATATCTCTAAAGATCGTCTTCTTCAGCATCTTCTTCATCGTCGTCTTCTTCATCATCGTCCGCATCATCGTCATCATCATAGGAGGTGTCATCCTCTTCTTCGATGTTTTCGGGGATATAATCCAGATCCGAGTATTTGTCTTCGTAAGCTTCCCTTGACTCGTCCTTCAGAGTTCCGTCATCGTCGTAATCGTCGTCCTCGCTGATAATATCAATTGCTTCCTGTGAAGTCATCCTTACCAGGTAATACTTGTCGTCAGTTTCAAACGGCAATGCGCTAACCAGTAAACCGTCCTTATTGGTAAAGGAGATAAGGTGCTGGCTAAAACCATTTGGATAAACCAGTTTAATCTGTTCTTTTATTGATTCATCCAATTTTTCGTAGTCTTTAATGATTCTGGGTTTACTGTTGGTCATCATCTTAATATCCTCCATTTATACAGGCCCTTGACGGCTCTGAATAATCAGTTTTTTTAGTTTTTAATTTTGTCGAAAAATACAAAAATGAAGTAATAAAAAAATAGGTTGCATGGCTTTCCTGTAAAAAAAATGCATCTCAGAGCTCAAAACAACCGCGGTTTTTTGCCTATCTTTTTGATTTTTAGGGGGAAATAATGCTGTTTTTTTCTTAAAAAATATTATTCTTTTTTATTACCGGCATGTTTTCCAGGTTGAATAAAGCGTTAATTATACCAACTTTTAAAAAGCAGGGCAAGTCTGTTTCCCTGATTCTTTCTTCCGTGATCAGCTTCCGGTCAAGCAAAGCCTGTCTTTGGGTTCCCTTTAACAAGGGCGTATCGGGGGTGATCCATCTTTCGCCGTCAAAAAGGACCAGATTGCCAATCGTGCAGTCGGTAATTGTTCCGTTTCTGATCACGATGATCTCGTCGGCATTTTCCCTTTGGGCGTAAAGCTCATTGAGCTGTGACCGGTCAGCATATTTTAAATGATAGTCCAGTCGATCATGACGGACTACCTTTAAAGAACGAAAGTTTCTGGATAGGACAGGAACGAATTCGATGTTATGAATGCTCCTGCCATATGTTACCCGGCAGCGGAATACTCCGTTTTTCAATTCATCAGGGATCCGGATCTCCTTTTCGAGCCGGATTGCGGAAGGCTCCCCGAAAAGTTCCTCGCGTGCAGCGTTCAGGCGGGCATTGTGATAAAAGAGGTTTTCCAGAATCCCCCCATTGAGTTTAATGGTTTCAAGCAACAGGCACATAGATTTTTTTTATAAGTTCCTGATATTCTTTTTCGCACGTGCTCAGATGAGTGATCCCTCCTCCGCTTTTGTAGATCAGCTGGCCGTTTTGTTTTTCAAGATAGCGGATCAGGACGCAGCTGTCGACGGCGGCTCCGTCAAAGATGCCGAAAATGCCCGTATAGTAACCCCTGTCGTAATTTTCGGCATCGTTGATAATTTCAAGCGTTTTTCGTTTCGGCGCACCGCAGATCGACCCCGCCGGGATTAACCGGGCAAAAATATCGCCGAGATGCTCCAGGTAATTGACCGGCAAGCGGCCTGTAATTTCAGAACTCATCTGCAGGAGATCAGCGTTGTTCGACCGGATCCGGTCAAGATAACAAAAACGGGTAACCCCGACTTTTTCGGCGACCATACTCAGATCATTTCTGATCAGGTCGACGATTGTGGCATGTTCGGCCAGTTCTTTCCGGTCGTTTTTAAGGATGTATGCCGCGTTCGGGATTCGCGCATCAATGGTTCCTTTCATCGGGTAAGAAGATATTTGCCCGTTTTCAATACGAACGAATATCTCAGGTGAAAAGCACAGGAAACGTTCTTTCATATAAATCTGATAGGGAGCATGGCAGCAGTACAGGATATCTTCCAGATCCAGATCCGTTTCCACCTGGCTGGGCATCGTGAGGTTGAGCAGATAGCTGTTACCCTTTTGAATATGCTCCATCACGAGCTCAAACGCTTTCCTGTACCGGATGTAAGAGACGGGTTTCACCGTCCATTTGATTTTCCCGGCTGAATGCTCCGTATTATTAAAATTACGGTGACGCGGGGTTTTCCAGAGTAATTCACGGCTGCTTTCTTCCCAGCTCAGAAAAACCGGATGCTGAAAATTGAAATCGATAAGAAAAACAAAAGGTTTTCTTATCTTTCCAAATTCATTCATTTTTGAAATCATATATCTCTGTTCCCGTACCATCTCAATTTAAAGATAGAAAAAGTCATCACACTGAGATCCGTGGAAGGAAAAAAACTTAAAAAATAAAGCTGTTTTCGCAGGCTTTTGTAGTTTTGTACAACAAACAAGGAGTCATGGATATTGCCGAGCAAATTTCAGAAATAAAAAAGCAGTTGGGAGAAGGTGTTTGTCTGGTCGCTGTTTCGAAAACCAAACCCATTCCGGTGATCCGGAAAGCCTACGATGCCGGTCAACGTGTTTTTGGAGAAAATAGAGTACAGGAATTGGTTACAAAATATGAGAAATTGCCAGGTGACATTCTATGGCATCTGATCGGGCATTTGCAAACCAACAAGGTAAAACAGATCGCGTCTTTCATTAGCCTGATCCAAAGTGCAGATTCATTCAAATTATTGAAAACCATCGACCGGGAAGGGAGAAAGAATAACCGGAAAATCCGGTGCCTGCTTCAGTTCCATATTGCAGAAGAAGAAACGAAGTTTGGCTTCGGTCTTGATGAGGCGGTTGAAATGCTGTCGTCTGCTGAATTCCGCGAACTTGAATTCGTCGAAATATGCGGGGTCATGGGGATGGCTACCAACACAGACCATGAGGAGCAGGTGAGGAAAGAATTTAAGGTCCTGAAAAGCATCTTTGAGCGGATAAAACGGGAATTTTTTGACACGCAGGACTCTTTTTCCGAAATATCAATGGGAATGTCGGGCGATTACCGGATTGCCGTTGAAGAAGGGAGTACAATGGTACGCGTCGGCAGCCTGATTTTTGGAGAACGCGGAGTGAGCGATGAGCCATGAACGATGAGTTGTCAGGTACAACCAATCACCCAGTTTAACCATTTCATCAAATACCTCAATTTATGACAAATCTGGAGACAAATTATTTAGGATTAAGATTAAAGAACCCCGTGATCGTGGCCAGTTCGGGACTCAGCAGCAGCGTGGAAAAGATCAGGATGCTGGAAAGGGCGGGTGCCGCCGCAGTCGTATTAAAATCACTTTTTGAAGAGCAGATCAATAGTGAGGTCAGTCACCTGATCAATACGAATCCTCAGAATTTGTATCCGGAAGCAGAGGATTACGTTTGGAATTATACCCGTCATCATTCCGTGGAAGCTCATCTGGACCTGTTAAAACAGGCAAAAAAAGAAGTTGCCATTCCTATTATAGCCAGTATTAATTGCACGTCATCGAAGGAATGGATGGCTTTTGCGAAGGAGTTTGAGTCGGCAGGAGCCGACGCACTGGAATTAAATGTTTTTTTCGTTCCTGCAAGACGGAATGAATCTTCAGAGCAGACCGAGAAGCTGTATACCGACATTCTCAAAGCGGTGAAAAAGGAGGTATCTATTCCCGTATCCGTGAAGATCGGATTTTATTTTTCCAACCTGGTCGCCATGGCTGAAAAACTTTTGGCAAACGGAGCAGACGCCATTACCATGTTTAATCGTTTTTATGAGCCGGATATCGACATTGAAAAACTTGAATTAACGGCTTCTGAAGTATTCAGTACCCCTGCCGATATTCGACGGACACTGAGATGGATCGGGATAATCAGCGCTGCCCTTCCTAAAATCGACCTTGCAGCGTCGACCGGGATCCATGATGGTGAAGCGGTCATTAAGCAGCTTCTGGCCGGAGCACAGGTCGTTCAGGTTTGTTCCACGATTTATATCAACGGAGCGCAGGTGATCGCGGGAATATTAAAGGAACTGGAAGAATTTATGCAAAAATGGAATTTTAATAGTATCAGTGACTTCCGCGGCCGGTTGTCCTATGCCCGGATCAAAGATCCCATGTTGTATGAACGCGCCCAGTTTATGCGCTATTTTTCACAACGGGAATAGGGATAAGGGCTGTTAACGTTCAATTCCTTCTTCCAGTTCAGGGAGAAAGTCCAGAATATCCTGCAACAATTCGTGTTTATTGCTGCGGGTATTGCTCAGAGCCTCTTTTATTTTTCTGCGCTCCGCTTCATGAATGGCACCCGAAATTTTTCCGGTCATATTGATAATCACCGTATAAGCTTCGAAAGCGACCAGGAACTCCTTTTCGATGACCAGATCCACAAAAACCGGCAGGTACCCGCTGAAGTCAAGGCCATTTTCCCAGCAGGCAGAAACAATAGACAAAAGCTCACCGGCATACTGTTTATTCCGGATCGCTTCGATAAATAACGGAACCGCCTCCCGGTGTTTCAATTCAGCCAGCAGGTCCCTGATGCTTTTTCTTACACTGTCGTCAGTGGTGGTATGCAGTACTTCAAACAATACCGGAAGGTAGCCCGCGTGACCAGTTTCACGGAGTTCCTTAATGGCTCCGCTTACCATACCGGGATTTCCCGAACGAAGGATTTGAATCATTTGCTGGTTCAACTTCATAGATCCAGGTTGCATTTTCCTACGAAGTTATGATTAAATTTTGAAGCTTTCCAGTCTTTTGCTGAAACTTTCAAGCTGATCAAATACCCCTTCTTTCATTTCTTTCAGCTTTCCTTCATATTTGGTAAAAAGCTGTTTGTAGTAAGTAATCCCTTCCTGCATGTTTTCGCGGAATGCCTGGTAATAGGAAACCTGCTTTTTATCGGCGTGATGATCGAACTGGCTGAGCTTGTTTTCGAGGTAGTCCGCATACATTTTTAGCTCTTTGATAAACAGATTGGAACGTTTTACTCCCTTCAACAGGTTTTCCTTTCCGTAGATGTGAGCGACCATCCTTCTCAATGAAACAACTTCCTTAAAATAGGCAATGTTGGGGCCCGGGCAGATGCTCACACCTGTTCTTTTGAAATCGGGTTCAATGCCGTTAGCGAGGTAAGCAGGATTGGTCAAACCCTCGCACAGACATTCCTTTTCAAACCGTAAGTTTATTTCTTTTTGTTTTTCTTCACCGGACATGCTTCCGGCGTTGATTTCAGCGATTTTGAGTTTAAGGTACTGCCGCGAGGCTGTACAGATTGGCTGTTCCGTGTATTCGGTGTTAAATGTCAGATAACGTTTTGTGCATGGGAATCCCGGTTTCCCGTCGCTGATATACTGCCTGATCTGCGTTTGCTGGCTTGAATTCCGGACGTTATTAAACGGAACACCCAAGGGAGACGCTTCACTCAGGTAAACATCATCTTCTCCCGCGTTTTTAAGGAGTTCCAGACTTTTCTGATCAATATTGCATATTTCGGGCACAAGTAAGAAGGGAGTACCCCATCCGATACTGTCCAATTGATATTCTTCCAGCAGGAAACGGTGTTCTTCGTTGGTACTCACGCCTCCTTGCGCGGTGACTTTCATTTGAGGCATATCCCGGGGAATGGTTTTGTTTTTTTCTTTCAGAGCTTCCTGGTAAACCGGGAAAATGGTGTCAAGTAATTCTGTCCGTTTTTCCCGGAACTCGTGAAGAATGGGACCGAGCAGGTTCCCCTGTGATGCAAAAACATGTCCGCCGCAATTTAACCCCGATTCGACCCTGTATTCTGATATCCAAATCCCTTTTTTGGCCAGAAAACGTCCCTGTATTAAAGCAGAACGGTAATCACTGACTTTCAGAATGATTTTTTTCTTCAGATTTCCATCCTGATCCGGATAAAAATCCTCGAAGTTTTCAATATAGCTGTAAAGCCTGGGGTTCATTCCTGCAGAGAGTACCAGCGAAGAAGATAGCGTGCTGTTGGCAAAGCCCCTAAGGGCGGCATGCGCATCGTTGTATTCCACTGGCAGCGGCTCTTTATCCCTGTAGTTCACTTTATCCACTTTCGTCATGATATTGACATCGATGCTTCCCGGACGAAAGTTCGAACGCAACCAGCTTTTTATATCGTTCAGACTTTTACTTTGGATCATCTGGCCAAATTTTTCACGAATGGCCATCGCGTCCGGCAAAAGGTCAAAATATCGCTGAAGCTCACTCTCTTTCTTCTGAAAGCTATCGATGAGTTCTTCATATTTCTGCGTGACCATTTTATCGACGAGGTTCAGGTATGCAGTAATACGTTTAGCGCGGAAATCCTCGGCCTTTGCTGAAATTTCCTGAAAGGGAATATTCAGTTTACGACTGTAAAATTCACGCATTTTTTCGATCAGGAAGTCATCGACGATCGAGATCACCGAAGAAATTCCCAAATGTGCTACTTTCACCGGTGTATCCACTGTATAAGCCAATCCCATAACCGGTATATGGAAAGAATGATGATTAAAGTTCATTTTTTATATTTCAAATGTCGCATAAAGCTTCTTTTTACCAGGATAAACCTGGTATGTTGCCTGTACTACGCTGGTACGAATCAATGACTCCGAATTCCACTTCCGGGGCGCAAAGATATCAATTTTAAAATTGATGCTGTCAAAATTTTATTAATAAGAACTCGAATTTAATTTCGCTTCAAGAGCCTTGCCGGTGTAGGAACTGTTGTTTTTGATCAGGCTTTCGGGCGTACCTTCAAAAACGATATTTCCGCCGTTTTTTCCTCCTTCAGGACCCAGGTCGATGATCCAGTCGGCACATTTGATCACGTCCAGGTTGTGTTCGATGACGACGATACTATGACCGCGGGATATCAAGGCATTAAATGAATCAAGCAATTTACTGATATCATGAAAGTGTAAACCGGTTGTTGGTTCATCGAAAATGAACAGGGTAGGGGTATCCTTTTCTTTTGACAGGAATGCGGCGAGTTTAACGCGCTGGCTTTCACCTCCCGAAAGGGTCGACGAGCTTTGCCCAAGTTTCACATACTCCAGTCCCACATCCTGCAGGGGCCGTAGCTTCCGGGCAATTTTCCTTTCTGTGCTACTCTTGCCGCTTTCGAAAAAACCGATGGCTTCTTTTACGGTCATTTCCAAAATATCGTAAATATTTTTTCCGCGGTACTCCACTTCCAGGATCTCCTCCCTGAAACGTTTTCCCTGACAGCTTTCACAAACGAGGTTGACATCGGCCATAAACTGCATTTCCACATGGATCTCGCCTTCTCCCTCGCATTCCTCACACCTTCCCCCATCGACGTTAAACGAAAAATGGGCAGGTTTGAACCCCTGGTACTTTGCGGCAGGCAGATCGGCAAACAGCTTTCTGATTTCATCATAGGCTTTCAGATAGGTTACCGGGTTTGACCGGGAAGACTTGCCAATCGGATTCTGATCCACGAATTCTATCCCCGTAAGGCGGCTAAAATCACCTTTAATCGCATCATGAGCCCCGGTTTTTTCGCTGTATCCGCCAAAAAGCTTGGCGAGACCGGGATAGAGAATTTTGCTGACGAGGGTCGACTTGCCGGAGCCACTGACGCCGGTCACCGCCGTAATGGTATTCAACGGAAATCTGACGGTCAGGTTTTTCAGGTTGTTTTCGCGTGCCCCGATTATTTCGATATAGTCGTTCCATTTTCTGCGGGATCGGGGAATTTCTATTTGTCTTTTCCCGTTCAGATAATCGGCGGTGAGACTGTTGGTGGCCTGCAGCAACTGACTGTGGTCACCCTGAAAGACCAGTTCGCCGCCATGTACTCCCGCCCGCGGGCCGATGTCAATAACCTGGTCTGCAGCCCGGATAATTTCTTCATCGTGCTCAACCACCAATACCGTGTTCCCTATCTTTTGAAGCTTCCGCAAAACGTTGATCAGCCGCCGCGTGTCGCGCGAATGTAGTCCTATGCTTGGTTCATCCAGAATATAAAGTGACCCTACCAGGCTGGATCCGAGTGAAGTGGCCAGGTTGATCCTCTGGGATTCGCCGCCTGACAAGGTTGACGACAGCCGGTTTAGCGTAAGGTATCCCAATCCTACGTCACACAGGAAATCGAGCCTGCTGTTGATTTCAATCAGGATCCTTTTGGCTACCTGGATCTCATGTGCAGTCAGACGGATTTTCCTGAAAAAATCACGGAGTTCACCGACAGGCATCAGCACCAGATCCTGAATAGAAGCACCATCAACCTGCACGTACCCGGCTTCCTTTTTTAACCGGGTACCGCGGCATTCCGGGCAGGTGGTCTTTCCCCGGTACCGGGACAGCATCACCCGATACTGGATTTTATAGCTTTTTTCTTCGAGCATTTTAAAGAAAGCATCGATGCCTTTAAAATAGGCATTCCCGGTCCAAAGGAGCCGTTTTTGCTCCGGCGAAAGTTCGTAGTAAGGCCGGTGAATGGGAAAGCTGAACAGGCTTGCATGTTGAATGAGCCGGTCTTTCCATTTTTTCATGCTTTCTCCTTTCCAGCAGATGACGGCATCCTGATAGACAGATAAGGACTTGTTCGGAATAACCAGATCTTCGTCAATCCCGATCACTTTGCCGTATCCTTCGCAGGTGGGACAGGCGCCTACGGGATTGTTAAAGCTAAACATATGTTCCGAAGGATCTTCGAAGGTGATACCGTCAGCTTCAAAACGGTTCGAGAATTTCTCTTCCTTAACCTGACTATCCTGGTATACCTTAATGATGCATTCCCCCTGTCCTTCAAAAAATGCGGTCTGAACCGAGTCGGCCATGCGGCTCATGTTTTGCTCATCCCGATCAGCCTGCAGCCGGTCGATGATCAGATTCCACGAACCTGCACGCAGATCGTTTTGCCTTTCTCTTAACAGATCGGCGATCTTTTCGATCCGGTTGTCCGCTTCCAACCGTGAAAAACCCTGCTGTAACAGAAGCTCTGCCTCTTCCGGCAGCGAACGTCCGTTCTTCTTCTGCAGGGGAGAACAGATCAGTATTCTGGTCTCCTCGGGGAAGCTGCAGATGAAATTGACTACATCACTTACCTGATGCCGTTTAACTTCTTTACCCGACACCGGTGAAACAGTCTTGCCAATCCGGGAAAAAAATAATTTCAGATAGTCATAAATTTCGGTAGAGGTTCCCACCGTAGAGCGCGGATTCCGTGTATTTACCTTTTGTTCGATCGCGATCGCAGGCGGTATTCCCTTTATAAAATCAACTTCGGGTTTATGGATCCTTCCCAGGAACTGCCTGGCATAGGAAGACAAACTCTCTACGTAACGCCTCTGACCTTCAGCATATAAGGTGTCGAAAGCCAGCGAGGACTTCCCGGATCCGGAAAGCCCGGTGATTACGATGAATTTATTGCGGGGGATGTGAAGTTCGATATTTTTTAAATTGTGAACGCGGGCACCTTTTATCGATATTTCCTTTACTCCAGTGTTATCTTTCATCATCAGTACATCAAATTTAAAAAGGAAAATTTGCTTTTTAACTAAAAATCCTCCAAATTTACATCTGACAAATTAATAAATAGTATTAACCCGCTTAAAAAACAATTGCCTATAGAACAATTTTACTTTTTAGAAAACTAAATAGGGAAAAATGTTCAGAACAGAAGCAGTAAATGACAATAGGCTTGTTCGTAAGTTTATTGATGGAGACCAGCAGGCAATTGAAATGCTCATTAACCGTCACAAAGACCGTGTTTATACGTATATCACATTAGTGGTTAAGAATCAGCACCTGGCTGATGATATCTTTCAGGATACGTTTATCAAAGTGATCCGGTCGCTTAAGACGGGCAAATACACGGACAACGGGAAGTTTTTATCCTGGGTGCTTAGGATCGCCCATAATCTGATTATCGATCATTTTCGTAAGGAGAAACTTTTGGGGATGACATCCAATGAAGATTCGGATTTCGATCTGTTTAATTCGTCCCGGTTTTCTGACGAAAATATCGAGGATCAGTTAATCTATGAACAAATCACCAGCGATGTAAGAAGGCTGATCGAGGATTTGCCTGACGACCAGCGGCAAGTGATTATTATGCGCCATTACCTGGGGCTGAGTTTTAAGGAAATTGCTGATCGCACAGGTGTCAGCATTAATACCGCATTGGGGAGGATGCGGTATGCACTGATCAATCTGCGGAAAATAATCGATAAAAAAAAGTTGTTGCTCACGAGAATATAGTGTTTTTCAGAAACAATATATTATTTTTACAGGCGTTTTGTTAGGTGTATGTAGATTATCCTGATATAAACACCTATTGCTTACATGAGTGGATATGATTTATTTTTTTAATTTGGACCAAAAATCTGATGATGAATTGATTAGTCATTCGAAAGAGGAAAATACAGGGTTGTTTGGGGAAAGGAACATAGCACGTGACGATGGGGGAAAAAACTGTTCGCCGTCTGAAAAAGTGATAAAAAATATCCTGAATTTTTCGAAATCCTATGCAACGGCAAAGACCACGTCTTCCGGTTATGTAGAAATGAATCTAAACTAATCAGTACCAGGTATCTGAACTTATAAACTTCGGGTCGTTTATCCGGAAAGGCTGGTTATGGTCATAAGTATCCGATGTTTTCTGTTTAAATTTACTTTAAATTGCAAAGGCAAGTTTTAATTACGGTATCAAAGCTTGCAAATTCAGTTATTTTTGCCTTACGAATATTAAAGTAAACTTAAATTTATCGATATGACCATAAGTGCATTGCAAAAGGCACGGGCCCAGTATCAGCCAAAACTGCCGGATTCATTAAAAGGAGCTGTGAAAATCGTTGAGGGTACAGCAACGGAATCAGTTGCCGACCAAAATCAGATCAGGGAATTGTTTCCCAATACGTACGGTATGCCCATAGTCACTTTTGAGAAGGCCGGCCAGGTGATTGCCCTTCCTTCCTTTAATGTGGGTGTGATTCTTTCCGGGGGACAGGCGCCGGGTGGTCATAATGTGATATCAGGCTTGTTCGACGGGATTAAGAAAATCAATCCCGGAAACAGACTTTACGGTTTTCTGGGTGGCCCGGGCGGCTTAACCGACCATCAATATGTGGAGATCACTGCCGGCTATCTGGAAGAATTCCGCAATACGGGAGGGTTTGATATTATCGGATCCGGACGGACCAAACTGGAAGAAACAAGCCAGTTTGACAAAGGACTGGAAATACTGAAAAAATTAGATATTAAGGCTTTAGTGATCATTGGCGGAGATGACAGTAACACCAATGCCTGTGTTCTGGCCGAATATTATGCGTCGATCCGGGCCGGGGTACAGGTGATAGGCTGTCCTAAAACCATTGATGGAGATCTCAAAAATGAAATGATTGAAACTTCCTTTGGATTTGACACCGCGGTGAAGGTCTATTCAGAATTGATCGGGAACATCCAGCGCGACGCCAATTCGGCGAAAAAATACTGGCATTTTATTAAACTGATGGGGCGCTCCGCGTCGCACATCGGACTGGAGGCTGCCCTGGAAACGCATCCGAACATCACGCTGATCTCGGAGGAAGTCGCTGAAAAGAAACAAACATTGGGTGAAATTGTCGGTTACATGGCAGGCATCATTGCCAAACGCGCGGCCAACAAAGAGAATTTTGGTGTAGCCCTGATCCCTGAAGGGCTCATCGAATTTATTCCGGAGATGAAGGCATTGATTACCGAACTGAATGATTTACTGGCTGAAGGATCCGAAACAGGTAAAAAGTTTAAATCCTTATCCGACGAAGCTTCCCGCCATCGATTTGTGGCCGGCATCTTGTCTCAGGAATCCGCAAAGGTATATCAGTCTTTACCTTCCGGTATTGCTTCGCAGCTGACGCTTGACCGCGATCCGCACGGGAATGTCCAGGTGTCATTGATCGAAACGGAGAAGTTACTGGGTGAGATGCTGAAAAAGAGACTGGCAGAGATGAAAACAAGGGGAGAGTATAATGGCAAATTCGGAACCCAGTATCATTTCTTCGGGTATGAGGGACGGTGCGCGGCGCCGTCAAATTTTGACGCAGATTACTGCTATTCACTGGGGTATACTGCTTCCATGCTGATCGGAGGCGGGAAAACAGGATATATGGCCAGCGTTCGCAATACCACGGCTCCGGCCGAAAGATGGATTGCCGGCGGTGTTCCGATAACCATGATGATGAATATGGAGAAACGTCACGGGCATATGAAACCTGTGATCCAGAAAGCACTGGTCGACCTGAAGGGCGCTCCGTTCACCTATCTGGCAGAAAACCGTGAAACCTGGGCTGTCGAAACGAGTTACCAGTATCCCGGACCTATCCAGTACTGGGGACCCGCCGAAGTGTGCGATCGTACCACCATCACGCTCCGGTTGGAACAGGGCGGATCGGTTTTGTAAGGATCTTCACGCGAAAAAACAAGAGGAAGAATGTCCGCTACATAGGATATCCGGTCACCGCAGAAGCAGGGACCGGATATTTTTTTTATTTCTTCTGCTTTTCCAGCCACCTGAGCTCATTTTCTATTTCACCGATGGTTGGAAAATCGTTATAGTGCCACTTGTCCAGGATAACGCCTTCCCTGATCAGGATCAGGCCCGGGTTGGAGCGGATCATTGTTTTCAGGGTGGTTTCATCACCATTGAAAAATTCAAAACGAAGATCATTTTTCGTCCTGAACAGTTCTGTTTGTCCCGGTGCGGACGACGTTAATCCAATAAAGCTGATCCGGTTTTTGAGGGCGTAGTCTGCCAATATGCGGATGGCCTGCAGAGGAGAGGGACCGGCTTTTCCCTGATCATAAACCACAAAGATAAACGTATATCCGGGATCACTGAGGAAGAAGTCTTTCACGTCTTCACCCTCTGCCGTTTCTATGGTGAAATTATGAATGGGAGGTTCATAACCTTTCCGGATCAACCTGGTATCCATCGAAACGAATTCCCAGTTCAGGCTATCCTGCCACGGATAATTTTCTTCAGTAAATTTTTTTTCCTCACCGGTTTTCCTGTTTTTATAGCAGAACGTGTTTTTATAGACGTCTTTGGGAGCGTCTTGAGGAATTTTCATTGCTTCAGAAATATTTGTACCGACCCGGTAGGGCAGAAAATCAATCACGGGAAGATGATGAAACGAATAGGCAGCCAGATAGCCATAGGCAACAAGAGTGATGACGCCAAGCACCATTCTTACCAGCGATAATTGTGCAGGTTTGAATTTTTTCCTGTATCGAAATACAACCAGGGCAAATGCCAGCAGGCAAATATTTTTAAAAAAGGTCTGCCAGTTGGTCAGCTTCAGGGCATCTCCGAAACAACCGCAGTCGGTCACGGGATCGTACAGGGCAACAACCAGCGTCAG
>CAZOYZ010000052.1:0-4068 GCA_964584045.1 uncultured Prolixibacteraceae bacterium
TTCCTTTGGAAGGAACTGTTTATTGGTGATATGTCTGATCAGCAGTTCACAGCTCTTTTTCCCGATGTCAAAGGCAGGTTCTTCGATGGTGGTCAGTGACGGCTCAATAATGGTGGATATCGGATCGTTGGTAAAGCCAACAACCCCGATATCTTTCCCAACCCTGATCCTTTTCTCTTTCAGGGCGATGATCGCACCCACTGCCTTTCTGTCGTTGACCGCGAAAACGGCGTCCGGGATCTGATCGCATTCCAGTATCCGGCCGATATCCTCTTTCCCGCTCTGCATTGAAAATCCGGAATGAATGATCCATTCTTCACGGAACGGCACAGAATGCTTTTTTAGCGCTGCAAGATAGCCCTGAAGCCGGTTTTGTGTGAAGGATAAATGCGCCGGACCTGCAATATGCGCAATCCGGGTATAACCATTGGCAATCAGATGTTCAGTGGCCTTGAATGCTCCATCAAAGTCGTCCTGGAGTACCTTCGTCGCTTCGATATCGTCAGGTACTCTGTCAAAAAATACCATGGGAATCCCTTCATCGGCCAACTCCCGGAAGTGATGACTCCCGACCGAATCTGACGAAATCGAAATTAACAGACCATCCAGGCTGGTGACCGATAAACTCCGGATCATATTCAATTCTCTTTCGGCGCTGTCGTTGGTGATCAGTAAGACAATGTTAAAGCCGTTATTGTAGGCCACTTCCTGGATGCCTGAGATGACAGTTGAGAAATAATAATTCGTGATAAAAGGGATGATCACACCGATATTACGGGTATTTCCGGAAGCTAATGCCGCTGCATTCAGATTAGGTTTATAATTGAGCTGTTCAACAACTTTAAGCACCTTTTCCCTTGTTCCCGGGTTCACATCATACGCATCCCTTAAGGCTCTTGAAACCGTTGATACGGAAATATTCAACATTTCCGCAATGTCCTTAATCCTTATATGACGTTTCTTCATAGCTGTTCTGATGTATGAAACTTAAATGTAATACAGAATCCCGCTTCAATCCTGCAGACAAATTCGCATTAAAATATTTTAGATTTTTCCAGCCATAATGAAAAGAAGCGGTCATAAACAGAATAATTTCCGGTTTCATCTCTTAATATCAGCATTTTATCTGTCAATGATTTTAACGCCAATCGTACGCTGCTCGGCGCGGTAAGGTTATACCTACGCATAAAAGCTGTCTCGTATGGTTCCGCTACTTTTTTTTCCGACGCGATTGCTTTGAGCAGCCGCAATTGTCCTTTGGTTATTACTTCGCAATAGGTTTTGAAAGTTGCATTTTCTTCCTGCAGTATTTCATCAATCAAATCATTTACGTCTTGTTCCGAATAATTGGTTTTTTGGATCGCAAACAGGTGATTAAGAATTAGCTGAATATACCATGTATGCCCCATCATCTCCGTATAAATAAAATCAAACACCCGGCTGTCAAGCGATTTATTATAAGACGCAAATAAACTCACCGCAAATTCGCGGTAGGTGTTTAACGGAATCTCTTTCAACCCGATTTTTTGAGTGCTTTGATAAAACGGCCTGTTCACGGAGGAAAACACGGCGTCCATTAAGTGCTTTTTGCTTCCGGAAAAAATAAATTTCACGTCAGTTAAAAACTGAATATACGAACGAAGGAGGGCTTCCACACCTTTTTCGGGATAATCGATGATTTGCTGAAATTCATCAATGGCGATGTAAACCCTTTTGCCGGATTCTTTCAGGTAAGAAAAAATCTCCTGCAAACTTTGTTCAGATTGTCCGGGCTGAATATCCAACTGTAGGGACGGCGCTCCTGTAACCGGGTTAAATGTAAATGAAGGTCTGAAACTCTTGAAAAAAGCGGATATCTTCTTTGCCGCCGACTCTGAATAATTATCCAATTCCCCAACAACGGTTTTACCAAACAGCGATACAAAATCATGCAGGTTTTGCGTGGAAAAAATATCCATGTAAAAGCAACGAATCTTTTTATCCTGTTCCCGCAAACGATAAAAAACATGATGTATCAAGCCCGTTTTTCCGATACGACGCGGACTAATCAACGAAATACTGCGGTTGTTCGATAACGCAGATATGATTTTTTCTGTTTCCTGTTCCCGGTCGCAAAAGTAAGCAGGACTATGATAACCCGCCACTAAAAAAGGATTGTTCAATTTCTTTTCCATAATGAGTTCTCAATAAATCATAAAATATGAAACACAAAAAGTGAAACATAAAATATGAAATATAAAGATATCGCTTTTTAGCGAATAATGAAAAACGCTCTATCATTATTTCTTTTTCAGTTAAAGTCAGAAAGGATGATGGGAATGTTTGTTTTTACAAATTTGATTATAATCTCCCTGAAAAATGTCAATATTTATCTTCCGGCCTCGTAATGATTACCTTGAATTGCTCACCCTCTGTATCATTGATAAATTGAATGTCGGGATATGCCTGCAGGGCACGCAAAATGCCGCTTCCGGCTCCTCTGTATTCCAACAGATCAGGAGCAAGGGAAGCAATGATATGATTTCTCGTCCTCCTCACGCCTTTTTTAATCTGTCCTGCCTGTACTTTATCCAACTTAGCCAAAATAAAATCATATCCCTTTTTGTATTGCTGGTCCAATGTGCCGAAAGTTCCAATCGGTTACTCCCCGGTCATCAGGTCGGTTATTTGCCTCGATATTTCTGTTAAATCGACATTTTCCTTGAATTTCAGAAAATAGTGATGGCTTTTTTCTCCCCATTTCCAATAATTGCTGCCGTCAGGATTCACCATGCACCTTCCTTTATTCCCGAAATCAAAGAAATCCAATGATTGCGGAACAAGGAGAAAAACGGCTGTTTGATCCCAGCTTGCCCGCCCTGCAAAATTATTGTACAGTTCGTATCCCCTTCGCACAGGATGATGAACGGATAAACCATTTTTCAATTCGATATTTCCGGTAATAATTGCATTTCCTATTTCCCAACCACTAAAAACAACCTCCTTTTCCCAGTGTTCAAGGCAGTATACCGTTGACGCCGGATCAGGCCGGTAAAAATTGGCTTCCTTTCCTTCAGGAAATTGCCCCCCCATACAGTACCATTTTTGAACCTTCGCATTGACCAACGTTTTTCCGTCATACGAAGAAAATTCGTCGGCTCCGGATTTGAGCAGCTTTTCTAAGCTACTCAAATGTCCTACGGTTATAATAATGACAGAATGGTCCGGGCTTTCGGCTAACAATTTCCGGTAAGTGGCAGCAGCCGTTTCAGTTTCCTGCCACGACGGCAATGCATGCGTGTATTCTTCGGATAACTGCCGGGTATAGCGGGAATGATTCTTCAACTCAGGTTGACCGTCCAGAAAACCGATCGGGAGATTGCCAAATCCGTAATACGCATTCAACACGCTCACACAGGTGGGAGCATATGGATCGTCACTGGTCACGATCACGCCAAGAAGGTTTATCTTGCTTTGTTTATGCAAATTGTATAACATGGCTAATGCCCCCACATCGTCAATATCGGAGTCGATATCGGTATCAAAAATAACCCTCACCAGTTCCGAAGTCGGACCATTGACGGATTCATGACAGGACCAGACTGCACCGGACGACAGGCTTATTAGATTCAAAAGCATGATAAAAAAACAAGACCTCCGCGTGAGACACGGAGGTTTTACATGTATCTGTTTCATTATTATCTTATTTAGTCTGCATACGAACCCCAGAACTTCAGTTCAGCCAACATCAGTTCACCTACTCCGGTATTGGTATCCGTAATATAAAACCGGAGATAACGAAAAGCCTGAGTGGCAGCCTCTATATCCATGTCAAACTCATATCCACCTTTTATATAAGCCTGGTCATCTGCAGACAGAACCATATTCGCGGTATATTTAGTCGCTCCTGAAGGAAGGGTCAATTGGCAGTCCGCAATCTTTACCCAATCATTTTTCCATGCATCCGTGCCGCCAACCTGCGGCCACCCCGTCCAATACTTCAGGTTGTCCTCCCTGCTGCCGTTTCCAATTTCCTGCACAGGCTTTGGATTATTGGTGCCCCAGATTTCAAAAGTAGAATAAATAATC
>CAZOYZ010000052.1:4168-5455 GCA_964584045.1 uncultured Prolixibacteraceae bacterium
CCAGGATAGTTTCTGAGGTCTCCCCTGTACGTCCAGGTATTGTCACTCCACCCATATTGTGTCCAGACATCCGATCCTTTATCACGCCCCAGAATTTCGGTTTCCTCTAATGGAGTCAAAATGGTATCCAAAGGGGTGGAGTAATGGTTCCATCGGTCTTTCAATTCGATCCGGAAATTCTGTTCTACCGGATCACTAAACCCTCTAAAAGCGTAGCGGCCTTTCATGGTATTTGAGAAATAGGTCTCCGACAATACCATATAACCGGTTGAATCGGCGGCATATACGGAAACAGCAAGGTCTTTTTGCAGCGCGTTGTTCCAGGTCACATAAACTCCCCCAAAAGTCTCACTGGCATGTAACGTTTTACGGATCAACTCAATGGGGGGAGCTAAGGGTTTAATGATTGCCGGAACACCAGGAGATACATTGTCACTTTTATCTACAGCATATAAGTAAACCGTATGCTCATTCGTATCCGCATACCCTTCCAAAACGATCGTATCGGTATACGCTGAGGCATATACTTCCTTGCCGGCATCGTCTTCCCCAAAAGAATAGACCGCTTTCACTCCCATCAGGTCCTCTTCGGCAGGACGCGTAAAGGTGATGATCGCACCTCCGTTTACGTTTTCAACCTGCACCTGACTCACCGGTGAGGGAGGAACAGTGTCTTTTGGATCATGCCAATCCTTTACTTCGGTACATTGCCACACGATGAATGGCGCTATGATAGAAACAAATAAATATTTTGCTTTCATTTTACAGGTTATTAATGATTTACCATCCCGGGCTTTGCAGGGTATTCTGATTGTTCATCAGCGTGCTGACCTTGACTGGCCAGAAATAGTCTTTTTTCTCAAACTTGAGCTGAAAAAGCTCAGTTATCTGGTAATATTCTTCGGCCGTTCTTCCCCAGATATTTAATCCCCGAATTGGTTTGTTCATATATTCTTCGGCCAGTTTCCACCGGCGCAAATCCCAAAAACGAATGCCTTCAAAAGCCAGTTCGTTCAGTCGTTCCCGGCGGATAATTTCCCTCATACCATCTTTCGTCAAAGGCTTATTTTTCTTTGCATCAATCGCATACTCACTCCAGCTTTCGACCACACCGGGCAGGCCGGTACGCGCCCTGACCATGTCAATATACTCATATACTTCACTGCCGGGTGTCTCCCCACCGCATTCGTTCAACGCCTCGGCATACATCAGGTAAAGATCTGCCAGGCGAATGATGGGGAAGGCGTACCGGTAGGAGGAATACGAACTGCCGTTGTCCGGCACTGA
>CAZOYZ010000052.1:5555-17550 GCA_964584045.1 uncultured Prolixibacteraceae bacterium
TTCGTATAAAACTGTTCCACCACATGCAGGGGAGGAGCCCAGGTCTTGTATCCCGCGCTGCCACCGCCTTGATTTTCGGTAAAAAAAGGAGTGCACGACCGTTGTAAAAAGGACACGTCGGTATTCGAGTCTCCCCAAATAATCTCCGGATTCCAGCGTTCAGTCGCGGCCCCCCTCACCTGCATGGCCAGAATGGTTTTTTCATCTAAAACGGAAGCATAAGTGCTGCTTGTCCTAAAATCATACAACCTGTGTTTCGCGACGATCGCTGTATCGATGGCAGCTTTGAGCGCAACGGCGGCCTTCTGCCATTTTTCCACGCTGTAGGTTTGAGGAAAAAGCTGGATACCCCGGCTATCTGTGTAACCGGCATAATCGGCATTGCCGTTGAACAACGGACTCGCGGCGTAGGTCAGGACCTGCGCCTTTAATGCCAGAGCTGTAACCTGGGTAGGCCGTCCCATTTCTCTCATCACATCTTCAATAGCCAGAGGTAATGCTGCCGCGGCTTCATCCAGCAGCGATACAATGTATTCCACCACCTCCTCCACCGGTTCACGGTATCGCTGCACTTCGCCGGCAGGCGCGCTTGTAGGCAGGTTTTCGCTGATCAGCGGAATAGGTCCGTACATCCGGAATAACCAGAAATGATAAAAGGCTTTCAGAAATTTCACCTCGCCGATCCATCGGTTGCGTTCAAAATCATCCAGATCGTACGGCTTATGGATATTTTCAAGGAAAATATTACAGTCGCTTAACGCCGTAAACAGGGCCTTACCCCCTCTTAAATTTGCTCCGCTTTGCATACTTGACCAATAGTTGGCAAAAGGATCATTGGTACCCTGTTCTCCCAACGCGATGGGCCAAAGCCTCCGATCGGAAAGTTCAATATACCAGACCTCATCACCGCCCAGCAAAGCAGGATTCGAAGAAGGATTGGCAAAGGCAGGAAGGAAAGAAAAACAACCATAGAGATACCTTTCCGCTTCAGTACGGTTGTTGAATGCGTGGTCTACCGTGGCGATATTCTCAGGGACGATGTCCAGATAATCACAACAAGATAAAGTTAACAAAAAGGATATCAACAATATGCATCGACCAAAATTCTTTAATCGCATTATCTTCATGACAGTTAAAATGAAAGATTGACACCTATATTAATTACACGCTGAAGAGGGTAATTCAAACCATTACCGCCCATCTCCACATCCCACAACTTAAATTTACTGAACAGTAACAAGTTGGTTCCGCTGAGGTAAAAGCGACAGGAAGTCAGTCTGATCTTGTTCACTTTTTTTTCGGGTATGGAATAACCTAATTCAACACTTTTCAAACGCAGGAAAGAATTATCCCGCAAGAACCAGGAGCTTGTCTGATTATTGTTACTGATAAGCCTGTTTGATAATCTGGGCCAAAGGGCGTGGGGATTTTGAGATAACTCCGTCCAATGGTCATCCGCAATGAACTTAGCCAAACCGTTTTCCAGGACAAGTCCATCTGACGTCCCTTGTATAAACGGTGACATCGCCTTGGCATCAATCCAGAAAGACGACCTCGCCGATCCCTGAAAGAACACAGAGATATCGACGCTCTTATAGCCTGCCGAAAACCCGAACCCGTAATTAATTTCCGGAACAGTGGGATGTCCGAGAGGCACTCTGTCTAACTCATTGATCACCTCGTCGCCGTTCATGTCTTTGAATTTGATATCTCCTGCCCCATATTCTCCAAAATCCTGTCGTGGAGAATTCTCAACATCGTAAACATCGATAAACAGGCGTTCCGCTACATATCCGTCTCTTTGAGAGATAGGGGTACCGATTTTCGATCTCCAGGGAACATTTAAGCTGGCGTAGTCAGGTTCCTCATAGTACTTGTATACAGAACGCGCATAGGTAAAGTTAGCCCTGCCTATCAGCCACAAATCGGTCGTAATATTATGGTTGTAATCGACCGAAACATCTATTCCTTTCCCTTCAGCTTTGCCGACATTGACCAGCGGCGTACTCCACAATCCCATAGAAATAGGGATATCTGCCCGGGACTGGAGTATATTTGTGCGTCGTTCTTTGAAGATATCCGTCTGAATTTCCACTTTTCCCTGGAATAAGCCCAACTCAATACCCAGGTTGCTTTTATACGCGATTTCCCAGCCAATTTCCGGATTCGGATAATTATTGATTTTGTAACCACTCAGATTGAGACCGCCAAAATCGAAACCGGTCAGGAAGCTGCCTCCGCCGGTGGGGTCAACATTGGAAAGATAGAAAAACCGTGTATTTCCGATCTCATCATTACCCACCAAACCGTAAGTACCCCGTAACTTCAACAGAGAAATAACCTCTTTTAACCTTCCTGTCCAGAAATCTTCGTTGGTGATGTTCCACCCCAGTCCAACTGAGGGAAAGAAACCCCAACGGTGGCCTTTGTCGAATTTTTCAGAACCATTGTATCCGAAGTTAAACTCGGTAAGATATCGCCCGTCGTAGGCATAAGTAAAACGTCCGGACAATCCCAGATTGCGCTGAGGCAGGGAGGCAGACAAAGTTAACCCATTAGCAGTCAGATAATTGCGGGCAATTCCGACCAACATTCCGCTAAGAGCATGCCGCTCTGCAAATGTCCGGTTGTAGGCAATCGATGCTTCGCCATAGAAAGAACTGTTCACTGTTTTACTGCCAGGATAATAATCGAGATATTCAGTACCTCTTCCGGTCCCGGAAGAGTTTAATTCTGTCAGCCAGTATTCATCTTTGAGTCTGTCATGTTGCATGACCTCATAATAAAAAGGACTGTAACGCATCGACATATCGAAAGCAGAATACCGGGTAGTACTGCCTAACAGGCGGGCCGTCAGACCTTCGATCCAGTGACTGAAATCCTGTTTCAGTTCAAGTTGCGCCATCATGGTGGATGTGCTTGCCTGTTTGTAGCCTTTCAGCATTTCCGCGTAAGGGTTCATGTATTGGCTTGAACTTTCACTGCCTCCGTAACCTCCGAAAAGAATATGACCGGCATTTTTGAATGTTTCGTCCGGCTCATAGTATGCAGGAAACCGCACGGGGCTTACCTGGAGTATTTTCTTGTACATATCGTTCCCGCCGTTAAGCGGACCTTTGTTGTCATCAAACGCTCCGTGCAACCGGACGACCATTTCCGTAGATTTGGTCAGATTGATATTGATATTGGAACGAAGCAGGTACTTCTTGTAATCGATGTTATTATTGAAATTGTTCCGTTTATCTACCTTCAGGATACCGTTGTCCTGCGAAAAAGAGCCGGCAACATAATAACGCGCCAACGTCCCGCCTCCCGAAATATTCAGGTTTACCCGCTGGTTCATGGCTACATCACGAATAAGCATGCCCATCCAATCGACTGCAGGATACACATAAGGATTAGCACTCCGGCTGGTATTGTCAATTTTGTTTTTTGAATACGGTGTGGGAGCCAAAGGATCTCTGGTAGATACCGCTTCATTGGCCAATTCCATATAAGTAATCGGGTCCGCCATCTCAATTTTCTTTGTTGGTGCCGAGAACGAATTCTCGATCCTGACGGATACCTGAACCTTTCCTTCACGTCCTTCCTTTGTTGTGACCAGTACCACACCATTAGCCCCACGCGCACCATACAAAGCAGTTGCCGTGGCATCTTTCAGTATCGAAAAACTGGCAATATCGTCCGGATGCATTTTAGCTAAATCGGATGAGTTTACTTCCACATTATCTATCAGGATCAGTGGATTCACTTTACCCGTTCCAAAAGACGTAACACCCCGGATAAAGAAGTCGGCATCATCTCGTCCGGGTTCACCACTGGTTTGGTAGGATATCATGCCGGCAATACGACCGGAAAAGGCGGTGGTGAGATTACTTGAAGGTACGCGCAGTTCCTTGGTATTAACCGTCTGGATTGCCGAAATGACGCTCTCCTTTTTCTGCTTGCCAAAGGCCACTACTGTTACTTCCTCCAGTTCATCCGCTTTTTCCTTCATCCGGACATTGATCGTTTTCTGATTCCCGACATCAATGATCTGACTTTCCATGCCAACAAACGAAAAAACCAGCTTGTCCCGCGGTTCAGCCTCGATAGAATAGCTTCCGTCTGTATCCGTGATCACCCCGCGTGTCGTTCCGACTATCGTGATCGTCGCCCCAGGCAAGGGCTTCCCGTCATTGTCGGTTACTTTTCCCTTTATCAGATTATCCTGTTGCCTGGGCTGCAGGTCTTTGATCACCCGACGGATAATGACCATTCCGTTCTCCACTTCGTAAGAATAGTCATTCCCTTCGAGGCACAAATTCAGCACATCCTTAACCGGCATATCATTCACCTCAAGAGTTACCCGGTCGGAGTCGTCAAAATAGGATTCACTGTAAATGATCGAAACACCGGTCTGTCGTGATATTTGTTTTAATACTTTTTGAACCGACGTATTTTTTACAGCAAGGGTCACGTTTTGCGAAAGCCCGCTGGCACTAATGTGCATGGAGAAAACCAATAATATAAAGGTCGTCAGTTTCATCACACGCAAAATTTTATACCACAGACTAAATTTTTTAAAATTTAAATCCATATTTTTACCTTGTTTTGGGTTTAGTCATCATAAATTCTACACACAAGATTCTGATACTGCCCAGGACGGTACCGGACTTTGCCGCACGCTTGGTCCGGTTTTTTTCTTAAGCAGCACGAGGAAGGAAAGGTTACGTTTGTTTCATATCGCTTAGGTTTAAAATTTCAGATTACTATTGTTACTATTGTTTCAGTGGTCACTATTGTTGTTATTACTCACTACTCACTACTTCTTGCGTCTGTTTTCATGGCTTGACAATCAAAGTTTTTCCTTCGAGTATGAACCGGACGCCATTTGCTTCCAGCAGTGCGAGAACGCTACTCAGGTTCAGATTTTTACTGATGCGCCCGCCAAATTTCTTGTTACCAGGCAGATCTTCATACCGGATATCCACATCGTACCACCGGCTGATCTGGCGCATAATGACCGGCAACTCGGTGTTATCAAACTCGAAGAAGCCGTTTTGCCAGGCCATCACCTTATCCAAATCTGCTTTACTGACACTGATCTCGGTTTCGTTGTGCCGGACTACCGCCCGTTCCCCCGGTCTGATCAACGCAAAGGTCTTGTCATTCTTCACGTTGACCGACCCTTCCAGTAACGTCGTTTCTATCACGTCTTCATCAGCATAAGCACTGATGTTAAAACGCGTCCCCAGGACTTCGGCTTCCACACCGTTCACTTTTACCCGGAACGGCATCGTGACATGTTTGGCCACCTCGAAGTATGCTTCGCCGGTTAGTTCAACGAGCCGCGCTTCGCCGGAAAAAGCAGCAGGAAAACGCAGGGATGATGCCGAGTTTAACGATACCCGGGTACTGTCGGGCAAGACTAGTTGGTACTGATGGCCCCGGGCCGTGTTGATCGTATTGTACAAAACCGGTTCCTCTTTCCTTCCGGCAGGAGGAACATAAATTACCTGTCCGCCCTGCTTGCTGACGGTCGTCTTACCCTGTATTGCTATTTTGCCGTTTTGAGTGGTATCCAGACCAATGACCGAGCCATCGGCCAGGATCAGGGTGGCGGCTTCGCGGCCGGGAGGAAGGTCAAAGCAAACAAGACTTTCCTTATTTTCCACATGGTTTAAAAAGTCACGGTCCTGAAAAAACCAAATACCGGTCACAAAGAGGACGACTACCACCGCGGCAACAGAATACCATTTATAAAATCGGTTCCCGCGGGAATTGAGAAGGGTTCTGCCTTTTTCCATTGGTTCGATGTTCTTCAGAACACTCCGGTAGAGCCTGTCCCGAAGACTCTGTTCGTCGGGGTCGCGCGTCCATTCCGGATGTTGTTTCACTTCCCGGTTATACCAGTCCTCAAACTCCTGTCTTTCTTCTTCAGTGATGGTCCCCTTCAGCCATTTATCCGCTAATTCAAATATTCTGTCTCTGTCTGTCATCGTGGATCGATCTGTTTCTACCTATATGGTGTGAAAAAGCAGGACAATCCCTGACCCAACAGGATCACTTTTTTAAAAAATTTAAGTCAATTGACCTTATGGCAATGTCTGACTTTTTACAAATTTGCTTGTATTTTATACCTGACGTTTCACAAAAAACAGCATATTTATGAATTATTGAATATAAGGTGCCGGGATGGAAAGACAACCATGCCTGCTTTTGAGGGTCAGCCAGCTACAGTTCCGTGATATCTTCTTCTACGGTCGTCAGCTTTTCAATACCACAGGATGTCACCAGGTAGGTATTTTCAATCCCTACTGCGCCAACACCGGGAATGACATACTTGGGTTCCAGGGCGAACACAATGCCCGGCTCCAGTTCTTCCCTGGAACGGGACATCAGCACCGGCGGCTCGTTGATTTCGAGACCCACCCCGTGCCCCACGAATTTGGCCTGTTGACCGGTTCCCATAAAAAAGGACTCCAGATTGTTTTTACGGGTCATTTCCATGGCCAGCTCATACAATGAAGAGCAGGATGTCCCCGGGCCCGCCTTATCCAGAACAGCCTGATGGATCTCCAGCGACACCTGATGGGCGCGGTAAGCGGCTTCCGGCACTTTCCCCCTGGCGTATACCCTTGTAATGTCGGTCATCCAGGATACATAGTTGCCCGCCATATCGATCATCACGGTTTGCCCTTCATTGATCGGTGAACCATTGGCTCCCAAGGGCAATCCCGGTGAAATACCTTGTCCCCCCAGCGCATAATCGAAGGGAGAAGGATTCCCCGCATTGTCACCTGAAAGAACAATCCCCATGTGAATATCCATATTCTCCCCAAACGTCCGGAAGATGCCCAATGAACCATGCTGGCGCATCCAGTGTTCAATCTCGATCTGTAGTTCGATGTCGGTCATCCCGACCCGATAGAGATAAGGAATGGCTTTGTAGATCTTCGCATGCTGCAGGGCGTTTTGCCGGGTCATTCCGATCTCGTAAGAAGTTTTGACCTTTCGCAGGGACCTCAGCAGGGCCGAGGCATTCCCGGCCTCAGAAAGCCCCAGCGCGTTGAGCAACCGTAAACAATTGTTCCAGGAAAGCACGTCGGTTTCCAGCAAAACCGTTGAAGGAAGGGGGAATCCCAGGCCTTTTAGGATATCCGGAATCTGTTCCGGCTTCTGAACAGAGACCGTATCTGCCAGTGAAAGGCCAACGGGTCTTTTGACCAGATGAACGGGCTTTCCTGCTGCGGGAATGTAGAGGTAACCGGCGTAAATCACTCCCGTCAAATAAAAAATATTTATGCTGCCCGTAAGGATGCAGGCTTCCAGGTTCTGTCGCTGCATAGCCGACTGAAGCCGTTCCCGGCGTAAAACCAGATCTTCTGCCAATGACTGACTGTTGTTCATTCGATATCAAATTTACGTCCTCGTTTTACCATCCCGGGCTGAATACATGGACGGCTTCCCCAAAAAAGCCCGCGTGACTGAGCTGCCAAAAATATAAAACATTTAGGTTTTAGGAAAGTATTCCCTTGAAGACGTTAACCCGGAAAACCTTGCCGTCAGACAAGTTTAAAAATCTGCCGTCAGATAATTTTTAGAAAAATCAGAAGCAACCGGTTCCATTATTCCATAGGGCATAATTTACGTACTAAGCTTATTATCTTTCGGTTAGGATATCAACGCATGAAACTCTCAATCATTATCCTCCCGTGTGAACAAAGTTTTGATCCTGGTCATTTAGCAAAAATCATTTATAATTATTTATAATTGCATTTGAAACTGTGTGTTTGAAATGAATTCATCCTTAAACGAAATAATAGCTTTACTCAACAAAAAGCAGGAAGCTGCTTTTGAAGTTGTGTTTAGTTTATATTATCCCCGTTTAGTCTGTTTCGCCAGAGAGTACATCCCTTACGAAGATGCAAGAAATGCCGTTCAGGATGCCTTTTTTTCTTTTTGGGAAAAGAATCCGGTCATTTTGAACAAGTACCAACTTCAAAGCTACCTGTACACAAGCGTAAAAAACAATTGTTTGATGTTCCTTCAGCATGCAAAGACGGTAAAAAGTTATACCAATCAGGAAGAGATCAATATGCAAAACCAGGTTTATTCTTCAGCATTGGAGTCTTTGGATACATCGGTACTGACATTTCAGGAGATTGAGACGATCATCAACAAAACGCTGGAAGAACTGCCTCCCCGTTGCCGTGAAATATTTGTTCTAAGCCGGATGGATGGTAAAAAGAATCAGGAGATCGCAGACGCATTCCATATCTCCCTTAAAGCTGTCGAAGCGCAAATAACCAGGGCGCTGAAAACATTCAGGGTTGCACTGAAAGATTTTCTTCCCCTCCTGGCTTACCTGTTGTTTTAAATCTTTGTCCCAAAATCTAACGTACCACTCATTTCCTGCACAAAGTGGTACGGAACCATATTTTGAATAATCAAAATACAGCACCGGAATTAAGATAATTTTTCGCAAAACAGAAAAAAAAGATCCCCGATATAGGGTATTTGCCCCTTCATCCATTATACCATCAGAATGAAATAAATGGAAAAAGAAAAAATCATAGAGAAAATCGTTAACAGCGACCCTTTGCATCTTTCCAAAGCGCTTTTATCCTGGATCCTGCAGTCGCCCGAAAACCTGAAGGAATATATCCGTTACAAAAACAGTTGGGCAATCCTGCAGTCAGGCAAGGACATGGACGTAAAAGATACAGGCAAGGACTTCAAACTGGTACAGGCAAGGATAAAAAAGAAAAAAAGCAGGTTCGGTTTTGGGGAACTGATCAAGTACGCTGCCATCATTGTCACCTCGCTCATTTGCGGATACCTGGTCCATTCTGTAGCCACGTCCCGCAAAATTGCCGTCAATGAAATTTCTGTCCCTACCGGTAACCGGAGTTTAATCGTTTTACCCGACGGAAGCAAAGCATGGCTGACTAATGGCTCAAAACTCACTTACCCCGAAAATTTTGAAGGGAAAACAAGAAACGTAAAACTGGCAGGTGAGGCGTTCTTTACGGTAACCTCCAGTGCAAAAAAACCTTTTATCGTTCACCTCGGGGAACACCGGATAAAAGTGACCGGCACCGAATTTTCAGTCAATGCTTACCCTGACGATCATTTTATCCAGGTCGATCTGATCTCGGGAAAAGTCGCGATGGAAGTGAACGAAAAAAAAGGATCCGGAAATTATAAATCCTATGCGTTGCAACCCTTACACCGGTTAATGCTGAACAAAACCTCCGGAGATCTGAATTCCTCGAAAATCCCGGATAGTTTTTATAAGTACTGGAAAGAGGGCAAATATGAGTTCAGAAATGAGCCGTTCGAACAATTGGCAAAAAAAATGGAACGAATTTTCAGCGTCCATGTCATCTTTGAAGACAGCATGATCAACAGCCGTACGTTTTCAGGTGCATTTTATACCAATTCAAATATTTATACCATTATGGAAACATTTAAACGGGCTTCTGCAAAACCATTTGAATACAGAATCGATAAGGATCGGATCTATTTAAAAAGCACAGAATAAACAAATAACAAACGATGACTGAATAAAGCGGGAAATGCCGCCAGCACCTCCCGCTTATTCCGGAAACATGTCGGTGTTTCCTCTTTTTGAGAATCAATAACAAGCCTCAGGCTTAATTATCGAACCTTAACATGTCAAATTTATGAAAAAAAACAAAATGAACGATGAGGTCAAAGAGTTTCCTCATTTAATTAAATTATTGAGAGTTATGAAAATTACGTGTTTGCTGCTACTGGTTTTCCTTTTACAGGTTTCGGCTTCAACGTATTCGCAATCTGCAAAACTGACGCTAAGCCTTAAGAATGCCACGCTTTCAGAGCTTTTCAATGAAATAGAAAAAGTTTCTGAATTCTGCTTTCTTTATGACGACAGCGTGCTGGATCTGTCACATCAAGTCACATTATCCTCAGAAAATTCTAACATTGAAACAATTTTAGATCATATGTTCAATGGATTGGATATCTCCTATGAGATCCTTGACCGCTACGTGATCATAAAAAGTAAAAGAAATGAAACAGGGAAAGGTTTCTTGCTGCAGCAGAAAAAAACCGTGACCGGGAAGGTCACAGACAATAACGACCAACCTCTTGTCGGTGTGACAGTGATGATAAAAGGTACGATGCAGGGAACGGTCACCAATATTGAGGGGGACTATACACTTGCCAATATCCCGGACAATACCACGCTGGTATTTTCGTTCGTGGGGATGCAATCCAGAGATGTTGAAGTTGGCAACCAATCGGTTATCAATGTGGTCTTAGCCGAAGAAGCGGTCGGCGTGGAAGAAATTGTTGTCGTCGGATATGGAACACAGAAAAAGGTCAATCTGACAGGCTCTGTCGATGCTGTTTCAGGTGAAAAGCTTCAAAACAGATCATCCACCAAAGTGGCCGATCTGATTAAAGGTACTTCGCCAAACCTGAATATCACGATGAATTTCCGGGGCGGTGAACCGGGAGCTGAAAGTACCTGGAACATCAGGGGAACAGGAACAATTCAGGGGAATGATGCCCCGCTTGTTTTAGTTGACGGGGTCGAAATGAACCTGAATAATGTCGACCCGGAATCGATTGAAAGCGTCTCGGTATTAAAAGATGCGTCTGCTTCTGCCATTTATGGCTCACGCGCTCCGTTTGGAGTCGTCTTGATCACGACAAAAAAGGGAAAACAGGGAGAAAAAGTTCAGATCCAGTACAGCAATAACCTGTCATTGGCTTCCCCAATAAAGGTGCCCAGTTTTGTCGATGCGCTGACCTGGGCTACAGCGTATAATCAGGCGAACGCAAATGCCGGGTTAAATCCTGTTTACAGCGCCGAACAGGTCGAACGGATCAGTGGATATATGGATGGAACCTTCCCTTATGAATATGATCCGGATAATCCAATCACAAATATTTGGGCGGGGAGACGGAACGGCAATGCCAATAACAACTGGCCGCAAATCATGATCAAAGACTTTTCATTCAGCCAAAAACACAATATGAACGTATCGGGCGGTAATGAAAGGACACAGTATTATCTGTCCGGAGGATTTGTCGATCAGGGAGGTTTGTATACCTATGGCTATGATTCCTATAAAAGATATAATTTTCTGACCAATTTCACCTCGCAGATCACCAGTTGGCTGAGTTTTAATTCAAGTATAAAGTATGCGAAAAGTAAAACAGATTACCCGCTGGGAGAAACTACAGTCGGCAGGGAACATTTCTTCAGGGAGATTATCATGTTTGCCCCGATGATGCCCAAGTATAACATAAATGGCACCATTCAATGCCCTTTAATCAGATTGATGCAGGATTCCGGCAGGGACAAGACCGAAAACAATGATTTCTTCATCACGCTGGGAACTGAGCTGGAGCCCATAAAGGGGTGGAAATCGAGTGTGTCATTCAATCACAACATACTGACAGGAAAAAGAGAAGTCAATCCGAGGCCTGTCATGGTGGAACTTGGAGATGGCTCTTTCGGGAATATCGGTAAACCGACCTCCGGGTACCAATCCACATTTAATCAAACGAATTATACCTTGTGTAATGTGCTTACCTCTTATGAAAAAACGTTTGGCAGCCATTACCTGAAAGCATTGGCCGGTTATGAACAGGAAGAGACCGTCTATTCAAATTTATATGCAACAGCGGAAAATCTGATTACCGACGAAGTACCTTCGATCAGTACCGCCCTCGGGGCAACCACGGTTGACGACACCAAGTATCATTGGGCTACACAGGGTGTTTTTGGCCGTTTTAATTACAATTTCAAAGAAAAATACCTCCTGGAATTCAGTGCGCGTTACAACGGCTCATCCAGATTTGCAGAAGGATCACGATGGGGATTTTTCCCATCCGCTTCTGCCGGATATAACATTTCGAAAGAAAATTTCTGGTCTGCCATTGAACCGTTTGTCAATACCCTTAAAATAAGGGGATCCTACGGGGCATTAGGGAACCAGAATGTCAGCAATTACTT
>CAZOYZ010000053.1:0-17531 GCA_964584045.1 uncultured Prolixibacteraceae bacterium
TTTGGTTCCGCGCCGCCGTGATCCTGATGGCGGTTCTTTCGGGCGTATTGCTCCACTCTCTCATCTCCGGCTCATTCCAGGGAACGCGTTATACCGAGATCGTTGTCCCGTTAGGACAAATGACCCAAATCAACCTTTCTGACGGATCAAAAGTATGGTTGAATTCCGGCTCAGTTTTTAAATATCCTACCGAATTCGACCAGTCGGTACGTGAAGTTTATCTTGATGGTGAGGCTTTCATGGAGGTAGCCAGGGATGAACGCAGCCCGTTCGTTACTTATGCGAAAAATTTCTCGGTTGAAGTGCTGGGAACCTCATTTAATGTTTCGGCCTACTCTGCCGACGCCCGCGCAAGTCTGACATTGGTCGAAGGTTCAGTCCTGCTTCGTTCTGGGGACAAGCGCTGGGACAAGATCCTTGCCCCCGGACAAATCGCGGAGATGACAAATGGGGGAATACCCGTTGTTTCCAGTTTGAACACCACCTTCTATACGTCATGGAAGGACGGCAAGATCGTGTTTCGGAACGAGACGATGGAGGAAATCGCGAGAAAACTGGAACGATGGTATAACGTCGAAATCAGGTTTGAGGATGAACAACTCAAAAACATGGTTTTCTCGGGAACATTTCTGAAAAACAAACCAGTTGAGCAGGTTTTCCGATCATTAAGCATTATGAACGAAAGCATCGACTTTGTGTATGAAACAAGGTCGGAACAGAAGAATATTATCAACATTATTAAAAAGAGAAAGTATGGGATAAATAAAAATTAGTCAGCTAAAAACGATGGGAATATTGGAGTATTCCCATCGTCAAAAAATCAAAAGCCGTTGGAGCGGCTAATAATTAATTTAAAATCAACACAAAATTATGAAAAAAGAACGAACGATCCATGGCTGTCGTAAGCCGTGGTATAAATTATTTTTAATTATGCGGTGGTTCATTTTGCTGTTTTTTTCTTTTATAGTGGCTGTACAGGCAAAATCGTTTTCGCAGTCGTCAAAGTTGACGCTGAGCCTGGAGAAAGTCAGGTTGATAGACGTTCTTAACGAAATAGAAGAACAAACAGATTATTATTTTTATTTCAATCTGAATATTGACAGTTATCATGTGAGCCAGGTCAACGCAAAAGATCAGGATATCAGGGAAGTGTTGAATGAGTTGCTCCCCGGTCTGGGCCTGGGTTATGAGATTGTTGACCGTTATATCGTCATCAAGGAGGCCAGTGAAATCACCCACAGGAATCCTGTGCTTGCCGGATCTGCCCAACAGATCAGAGTCTTTGGCAAGGTCACTGACTCTTCCGGTGCACCGCTTCCTGGAGTGACGGTGATCCTGAAGGGGACATCCAAGGGAACCGTCACCGACATAGATGGCACCTATCTTTTTTCGACAGTGCCGCCCGATGCCGTTCTGGTATTTTCATTCGTGGGCATGAAAACCAGGGAAGTGTCAGTGAACGGTAAGAACCAGATTGATATGATGTTAGAAGAGGAGTCGATCGGATTGAACGAGGTCATTGCCGTCGGATACGGCACCATGAAAAGAAGCGACCTGACCGGGTCGGTTTCATCGATCAGATCGGAAGATCTTCGTGAACGTCCCGCGACTAACCTGGTCGAGAAAATGCAGGGGAAGGCAGCCGGAGTTGACATTACTCAAAGCAGTGGGCAGCCTGGTGCGGTCCCGACGATCCGGATCAGAGGCCGGAGGTCTTTCAGCGCGTCGAACGAACCACTCTATGTGGTGGACGGGATTCCATTTTTGCAGGGAAGTATTAATGATCTTAACCCAAACGACATCGAGTCGATCGAAATTCTGAAAGATGCCGCGTCGAGTGCGATATATGGTTCCCGCGCCGCGAACGGGGTGATCCTGATCACGACAAAAAGAGGAACGGCGCGAAGCCAGGTTTCCTATAACGCGTATTACGGGGTGACGCAGGTCAGCCGGATTCCGGACATGATGAATGGCGAAGAATACGCGGAAATGAAAAGGGAAGCTTATCGTGCATCCAACTCCTATACAGATGATGAGCACTTGTTTGAAGCTAATCAGCTCGAAAACCTGAGAAAAGGAGTATGGTATGATTACCCGGATCTGATTTTCAGTAACGGTTATAAGACCGATCATCAGTTGAATTTTTCGGGAGGTAACCAAAAGACCAGATTTGCATTATCGGCGGGCTACCTGGATGAAAGGGGTACCATTAAAAATCTGTATTTCACCCGTTATAACTTCCGGCTGAACCTTGATCATCAGATGAATGACTGGCTCTCGGTGGGAACCTCCACGACGTTTTCCCGCAGCATCCAGGACGTGGGAAATGCGACGGGAACGATTTCCAACGCATTGCTGAATTCTCCGCTGGGAGATTGTTTCGACCCTGAAACCGGGAAGCTGAACTTCTTTCCGACGACCGACGGACTGATTGCCAACCCGTTATTTGATCTTGACCGGGATCATAATTCCAACGAGCGGAAGATAAACCGGGTTTTTTCGTCTGTTTACGGGGAAATCAGCTTTCTCAGGAATTTTAAATACAAGCTGAATCTCGGTGTTGACAACTATGACTACCGGAGGGGTGAATTTTACGGATCCCATTCCACGAATCGACTTGGTGGACAAGCGTTTGTGGCGGTTACAAATTCGGAGGAATTTAATTACACGCTGGAAAACATCCTGAACTATACCTCCAAAATAAAGGATCACGGATTCAATTTAACCTTGATGCAATCGATCCAGAGCTATTCCAGTGAAGTTTATTCGGCATCTGTTACGGGCCTTCCTTATGAAAGTCAGAAGTGGTACAATATTGACAGTGGAATCGACATTAACTCCAAGGCGAGCCAACTGACAGAATGGAGCATCGCGTCGTTCATGGGAAGGCTGAACTACAATTACAAGGACAAGTATTTACTCCAGACCACCGTACGGGCTGATGGTTCTTCCAGGTTGTCGGAAGGCAATAAATGGAGTTATTTTCCGTCCGCCGCTTTGGGATGGAGGATCATCAATGAACCGTGGATGAAGAATGCCGCCTGGATTTCGGCCCTGAAGCTCAGAGCCAGCTATGGTGTTACGGGGAATACAGCGATCAGCGCTTATCAAACGCAGGGTGCGCTCATGCAAACCACCTATTCCTGGGATGAAAGCCTGGCACAGGGTTATGGCTTGAGCAGTATTCCCAATCCGGAATTAAAATGGGAAAAAACCGCTACCATTGATGCCGGTCTGGACTTTGGGTTTTTTTCAGGAAGACTTTCCGGGTCGGTCGACGTTTACCGCGCACTGACAACTAGCCTGTTGATGATGCGGCAACTGCCCGCGACATCAGGATATACAAGTATCCTCGAAAATATCGGATCTACCCGTAACAAAGGGATCGAGGTTAATTTAAGCGGGGTTGTTGTCGATACCAGCGAAGGACTCAACTGGACGATCGACCTGAACTGGTTTTCTAATAAGGAAGAAATCGTCGAATTATATGGAAGCAAAAATGATGATGTGGGGAACGGCTGGTTTATTGGCAATCCGATCACCGTATTCTATAACTATGAAAAAACAGGGATCTGGCAAACCGATGAGCAGGAAACGGCAGCAAAGTACGGATATGTCCCGGGCGATATCAAGGTGAAGGATCAGAACGATGATAAAGCGATCAATGCTTCTGACCGTGTGATTATCGGGTCGGATGTCCCAAAATGGAGTATGGGGTTAACAAGCCGGTTGGAGTATAAAGGAATTGATTTTTCCTTTTTCATTTATACGAGGCAGGGATCAACCATACAAAGTAATTTTCATACCAGCTACAACCAGTTGTATGGCCGGTTTAACAACCTGGATGTCGACTACTGGACACCAGCAAACCCGACCAACGCCTTTCCGCGACCGAATTCAACAAACGCGAACGGAGTCATCCTGGGATCAACAACGACTTATTTCGACGGATCGTTTGTAAAAGTTCGCAATATAACCCTGGGATATACTTTCCCGGATCGACTGATTAAACCTTTAAAAATGAGCTCGCTAAGAGTTTATGTGATGGCTGATCAGCCCTGGATGTTTACGAAATACCAAGGGTTTGACCCGGAAAAAGATAATGGAGTACTCTCCAATTATGTTCCGAGTAATAAATCATTCATGATGGGCTTGAATGTGAGTTTTTAAGTAAAAAGTGAAAAAAGATGAGACGAATTCTAACTATAACGGTGGCATTCTTCATGATGTTAACATCCTGTGAAGAATATTTAAAAGAAACGATGATTTCGGATGTCAGTTCTTCTTCGTATTATGTAACGGAAGATGGCATGCTTAAAGCACTATCCGCGTCGTATTCGTATCTGAAAAGTTATTACGGTCAGGATGTAGGTTTATATCTGACCCTGTACGGCACGGACACCTATGCCATGGGGGCAACGGGAAGCTATACTGCGCTGGACCATTATTTGTTTGATTCACAGGATGGCTATTTCAAAAGCCTGTGGGTTAATTTATACAAGGCGATTAACCAATGCAACGCAGTGATCGGGAGAGCGGAAGAAAGCACAGAAATCGAGGAATCCGTAAAAAACAGGTTTGTGGCCGAAGCCCGGTTTCTGAGGGGCTTGTATTATTTTATCCTGATCCGTCAATTTGGTGATGTTCATCTGACACTGGAGGAAACCGTTGGTGTTGAGACGGAGGCCATTAAAACAGCCCGGGAAGTCATCTATGACACGGCCGTCATCCCTGACCTGGAGTATGCAGCCAATGTCCTGCCAGTCAGTCAGTCTGACTACGGAAGAGCGACGAAAGGTGCAGCGAACTTCCTGTTATCGAAGGTTTACCTTCACAAAGGCTGGATAACAGGCTCTCCCTCCGATTTTCAAAAATCAGTTACGTTGGCTGAAACAGTCATCAACAGCGCAGCATACGAACTTTTGGATGATTACAGTGCCCTGTGGGATATTCATAACGAGAAGAACAAGGAAGTGATATGGAGCGTCCAAAACACGACTGATCCGCTTACAAACGGGAACGGTAACCAGTCTCACTTGTTCTTTCTTGCCCATTACGATTCGCAACCCGGGATGGAACGTACCATCGAGTATGGCCGCCCCTTCCGGCGGTTTAATCCTACCGTTTATACCCTGTCGCGCTGGGACCGCCGGTATGATGCGCGCTACTTTAAAAGTTTCCAGCATGTTTGGCATGCCAATTATTCCAGAACATTGCTTCCGCAACAGCAAATCGGAGACACCGCTATTTTCTTCCCGGGAGTGAACGTGGGAGAAAAGTATTATGTAAGCGGAGCCAACGGAGCCCGGATTGAAAAGACGTTAGGCGCCTCTTATGTTCAACAAAGGCATAATAAGAGCTCTCGGATATTTACTCCGGCTGAGCGTAACGGTGAAGCGAACACGGGTTATGACGTAGGAAGTATGTTTCCTACGCTGCTGAAGTTTCTTGATCCCAGACGGCCGGACAAAAATACCGCGAGCGGAACCCGGGACTGGGTGGTGATGCGACTGGCGGAAGCTTACCTGATTGCAGCAGAGGCTTATTATAAAACAGGGAATCACGTAAAGGCCGCCGAAATGCTGAACGTGGTTCGCAGACGCGCCGCCTGGCCCGGATTTGAAGATCAGATGGAAATTTCCGCGGCAGAGGTAACCCTCGACTTTATACTTGATGAACGTGTCCGTGAATTGCTCGGCGAAGATGAACGATGGTATGATCTGACACGAACCGGGACATTGATTGAGCGGGTGAAAGACTATCATTTCCCGACGAACGGGTTGAACTACGCGGCTTCCCATATTGCGGAGAAACATCTGTTGCGCCCGATCCCACAGGACCAGATCGACAAAAGCTCAAATGAGTATCCTCAAAATCCAGGGTATTGAGTGACAGGGATTCGCCGGCAGAAAACGTATGGAATTCGGTGTGTTAGAATAAGTTCAGATAAAAAGTAAAATCAGATCAGTAAATTTTAATAAAATGAATCAAATTAAAACGATAGGTGGGATGGTTCGTAGATGGATTGGAAAGTTTCAGGGCCACGTGTGGTTAGCGGTATTATTTTTGGTTATTAGGCCTCTGGTGTGTCAATCCCAGCCATCGGGAAGCAGGCTTGTTCTGACGGGTGACACGCCGTGGGTCATTTCGGAGGAGCAATGCGAGGCCGTGCAGCGGGCGCTGGATGATGTAAGGACGGACTGGTACAAGGTTTTTGGCCGGGTTCCGGTCGTGGTCGGGGAATTGCCCGGGGATTATGGCGGCCCGGCAGTTTATCTTGGACAGACGGGCAAATGGCGTGATGCGATGCTTCAGGGGGCGCCTGGAGGCGTGGAAAGTTTTGTTCTGCGTGTTCAGCGGGATCCCGAAGGACGTGACGTGTTGATGGCCACGGGAAGTGACATGCGTGGGTCGATTTATGCGGTCTATGCCTTTTCGGAGGAGATTCTGGGAGTCGATCCCTGGTATTACTGGGTGGACAAGGAGCCGGTCCGCCAAAGCCGCATTGAGGTGCCGGGAGACCTGAACAAGGAGTTCGGGAACCCGACGTTCAAGTACCGGGGCTGGTTTATCAATGATGAGGATATTCTCAGCCGGCACAGTCCGGATCCGTTAAAGGAGAATGTATTTTCGCTGGAGAAGTTCGACAAGATCTATGAAACGCTGTTGCGGCTGCGGGGGAACATGGTTGTTCCGGCAACGTTCCCTTTTCCCGACGAGCGGTGCCAGGAACTGGCTGCCCGCCGGGGGCTGATTCTGAACATGCACCATATCCTCGTACTGGGACTGAACACCTACCGGTGGCCGGATGATGTTCCGTTTTCATTTAAGAAGCATCCAAAGATCATGGAGAAATACTGGAAAACCTGTATCGATGCCTTCAGGGATTATGAGGTAATCTGGACGGTGGGCTACCGGGGAAAACACGACCGCCCGTTTTGGCGGGATGAGCCGGAACTGAAGACCCCGGAGGAACAGGGGAAGGTGATCTCGGACGCGATTGCCAGGCAGGTGGAGATGATCCGGAAGATCCAGCCGGATGCAGACATCATCGCGAACATGTGGTGGGAAGGGGCCGATCTCTATCACCAGGGAGTTCTCCGGATCCCGGAAGGGGTGACACTGGTTTGGCCTGACAACGGAGCGGGGATCATCCGCGATAACGGGAAAGCGCAGTCCGGCGACGGGATTTATTACCACACGGCCATGCTGAATAACCGGGCGAACCAGTTAAGTGAAATGGTCAATCCGGGGCGCATCTACAACGAGGTCTTACGGTTTGTACGGGCTGGCGCCACCAGTTTTTTTCTGGTAAACGTGAGCGACGTCCGTCCGGTTCCGTTGTCGACCGACTGTGCGATGAAACTGGTATGGGATGCAAAACCGTTTTTGGATAAGACGGATGAGGAAAATATGACTGATTTTCTCCGGGATTGGAGCCGGAGGCAGTTTGGAACAGATCTGTCCGGAACGATTGCATCGAATTACCGGGAATATTTTGATATTTCGTACATGCGGCGGAATGTTCTGGAAGGTGAGAACGCGCTCCATACGAAGTTGCGGAGACTGGACTGGCAAACGGCTCCCTTAATAAAGGAAGGCAAACCCCTGACCGAAGACATGTTGAAATCATGCGGAGATTTGCTGACATTCAGTAAGCAGAACAGTGCGTATGTGCGTGACCTGCTGGACCGGGCCAGGTCCGTTTTCCCGCAGGTTCCCGGAGATCGCCGGGATTTTTACCGAAGCCACATTCTGACTCAACTGGAGGTTCACCATTATTCCCTGCTGGTTCTGGAATCGTATTGCAGGGCGTTGCTTGCTTACCAGTCGGGAGACAAGGCCGACGCCGTGTTAAACGCAGAAAGTGCGTTGCAGTCGTCTGTTGAGATATGCTCTGCTTTTCACCAGTCGGAATACGGAAAATGGGCAGCCTGGTATGAGGGGGAAGATTTCGTCGGGGTCATGTATACGTATGATCTGATCAGGGTGTTGACGGCGCGACTGAAAGGAGAGCCGGTTCCCCCGATCCGGAAAAGGAGAGGGTATCAGGATGTGGAAAAATACCAGGAAGCGTTTTCGAAAAACTTCCCGCTGTTGTACCCGGGCAAGCTCAACGTGAATTAGTACCGGAAATGATCTTTTTCAACGAAACCTTTAAATAAACCGAATGATGAAAAGAGAGAACAACTGTTTGGCTCATTGTCCCTTTCATGACAATGGGCGGCGCGATTTCTTCAAGAAATCCGTTCTGGCAACAACGGGCATCGCGTTGTTGGGTGACATCGCATTTGGTGTCCGTCAACCAGGATTTAAAATTCCTGTCATCAAGGCCTGCGGACCGGCGTCGGATTATACGCCGTCGGTGAAAGTAGCCTTCGTCCGCAGGAAAGGCGATTACGGGATGAGATGGCCGGGGGCGATCTATGATGGAGAGGCCGCCCTGAAGAATTACAGCGATCAGCTTGCCGGTGTTGCCCGGTCGCTGCAAGTGAACCTGGACATGAAGGGAACGCCGTTATACAGTCTGGAAGAAACAACGCAATGGCTGAACCAGGCAAAAGCGGAAGGCGTTGATGGATTGTTTCTGGTGTTGCTCGACAGGCAGGATCATAGCTGGCCTTCGGCAAAAAAGGCTGCTGAATCCGGGATCCCCTCCGTGATATTTTCTCCGCTGGGGACGTCATTCACGACGAACACAGAAGGTTTGGCGGAACTACCCGGCTGTATAATCTACTCCACCAACGACTTTGGCCAGGCAGCATACGGAATGAAGATGCTGAAAGCCAGGGCAAAAATGAACCAAACCCGTTGCGTGGTGATCAGAGGGAGCAAAAGGGAGGAAAGGAAACTGGCAGATACCGGCATCACGCTGCAGTATGTGCCGGCCAGTACCTTTATCGGTATCTATAAAGATACGCCCGACAGTAAGGAAATTATTGCGATGGCGGACGATTATATTCGTCAGGCACGGGGGATTAAACTGGCAAACCGGCAGGACGTGATAAACGGAATCAAAAGCTACATCGTCGCCGGGAGGCTTTTGGAAACGGAAAAAGCGGATTCGATATCCATGGATTGCCTGGGGGCACTTGGTAACGAGAAAGTAAGCCTACCCTGCATCGCATGGTCCCGGATGAATGATGACGGAATCCCGGCTGCCTGTGAGGCCGATACCGGTGCGATTGCGTCTCATGTCATGGTGCAGTACCTGTTTGACCGCCCCGGGTTTCAGCAGGATCCGGTGGCCGATACAGCCGACGATACGATCATCGGAGCGCATTGCTCCTGTCCAACCCGGCTGAATGGCTTTCATACGCCCCCTGAACCTTATGATCTGATCCATCACCACGGGAACCGGGACGCCGTACCCCGAACCATCTGGAAGGTTGGTCAGCGAATTACCTGCATCGACTTCTTGCCCGGAAACACGGAGCGGCAGGAGCGAAGCCAGATGTTGATCTCGGCCGGAACAGTCATTGACAATATCAGTGCACCACCATCGGGCGGATGCGTGGTTTCGGTAAAAGTAAAATTTGACGGAGGACATGAAGTGCTTACCTTTCCCGGGTTTCACCAGTTGTTCTTTTACGGGGATTATAAGAATGAGCTGGAAGATTTCTGCCGGTTGGCCAATTTTGAGGCAAAAGTCGTTTAGGCGGATTCACGAATTTCTAAATCCGATAACACGTAGTCCATGAACTAAAGTCACAGACAAAAGAACCGGTAAACGCGCCAACGTTTACCGGTCAGGGTCAATACCCGGCTTGTTTCCCAAAACAAATCAAGTATTCACGAATGTAAAAACAAATATATGAAAATATGCTTGTCAAGAGATTTTATTGACTTCACTAAACGATTTGCCCGAAAGATAAACCTGAGTTGTTTCATATTCTTTACGGTGATCTCGGGGTTGTTTGCAGCAAGCACTGCGACAGGCAGCGCACTTCAAACCAAAGGTGATAACGCGGTGATTTCCGCAGTGGAAGGTTCGGGCGCCATGGTTACACCGGAATCTGCTTCCCAGGATCAAAACGACAGAATTAAAGGGAAAGTTACTGATCAGGAAGGTCGTCCGCTCCCGGGTGTTACGATCACGATCGTTGGAACGACCCGGGGCGTGATCACCGATACCGACGGAACCTATTCCATTGAAGCGGGATCCGGGGATAAGCTCGTTTTTTCGTTTATCGGCATGGAGAGCCAGATCATTGATGTCGGCAGCCAGTCGGTGATTCATGTCAAGTTACTTGAAAAGACACAGGAGTTGGAAGATGTCACCGTCGTGGCTTTCGGTAAACAAAAACGGGAGTCAGTGATCGGTTCTGTTTCCACGGTTAAACCTGCCGAACTGAAAGTTCCCAGCAGTAATCTCACTACGGCGCTGGCCGGAAGGGTGGGGGGAATCATCTCGTATCAGAGAAGCGGTGAACCAGGACAGGATAACGCCGATTTTTTTATTCGCGGGGTCACCACCTTCGGCTATAAAGTCGATCCATTGATTCTGATCGACAACGTGGAGGTTTCTTCGACCGACCTGGCCCGTCTGGAGGTCGACGATATTGCCAGCTTCTCGATTATGAAGGATGCTACTTCAACGGCTTTGTATGGAGCCAGGGGGGCAAACGGGGTCATCCTGATCACCACGAAACAAGGTGTTGAAGGAAAAGCGAAAGTGAGTTTCCGGGTCGAGAATTCAATATCCATGCCGACCAAAAATGTCGAACTGGCCGATCCGGTGACCTACATGCGTCTCGCAAATGAAGCGGTATTGACAAGAGATCCGCTGGGCATTATCCCGTATTCGGATCAGAAAATTGATCACACCATCGCCGGTACGAATCCGTATATGTTCCCGGTGACCAACTGGAGAAAAGCACTGATGAACGATTACGCGATGAACCAGCGGGTAAATCTGAACGTGAGCGGCGGCGGAAAGGTAGCCCGTTATTATGTGGCTGGCTCGTACAATCAGGAGAATGGCATTCTGAAGGTCGATAACCGGAACAATTTTAACAGCAATATTGACTTAAAGATCTACACGTTACGTACAAATGTCAATATCAATGTGACCGAAAGCACGGAGATGAATGTTCGTCTTAGCGGCACGTTCGACGATTATACCGGTCCCATCGACGGCGGCACTTCCCTCTATCGGAAAGTGATGCGTACAAACCCGGTGTTGTTTCCCGCGTATTATCCGGTCGACGAGGATCACAAGTTTGTGAAACACATTTTGTTCGGGAATTATGAAGACGGGAATTACCCGAATCCGTATGCCGATTTGGTAAAAGGATATAAAGATTATTCCCGTTCCACGATGGCCGCACAGTTCGAGTTAAAGCAGGATTTGAGTTTTATAACGAAGGGACTTTTTGCCAGGGGAATGGTGAATACCACGAGGTACTCCTATTTCGACGTGACCCGCGCTTATCAGCCTTTTTATTACCATGCCGACTCCTGGAATAAAATCACCAATACGTATAAGCTGACCGCGCTGAACGAGGAGGGTGGAACAGAATATCTCAACTACAGTCCTGGCGGGAAAAACGTAAACTCTGATTTCTACCTGGAGTCGTCACTCAACTATGACCGGAATTTTTCTGAAAAGCACTCCATCAGCGGATTACTGGTGTTCATGATGCGAAATGAACTCACCGGGAACGCGGCCGATCTGCAGGAATCGCTGCCCTACCGCAATGTCGGTCTTTCCGGACGGGCCACTTACGCGTATGCCGATCGTTATTATGCCGAGTTGAACTTTGGGTATAACGGGTCTGAACGTTTTTACAAGACAAATCGCTATGGGTTCTTTCCTTCATTCGGAGTGGGGTGGAATATCTCGAACGAGGCATTCTGGGGCGATGGCCTGAAACGGTTTATTTCGCGGTTTAAGCTGAAAGGGACTTACGGGCTGGTGGGGAACGATGCCATCGGAAGTTCGCGGTTTCTTTACCTGTCCAACGTCAGCATGGACGATTCCGACCGGGGAGCCGTCTTCGGAAGAGACTATGGTTATTCGCGAAGCGGTATCTCTCTTTCCCGGTACTCCAATCCCGACATCACCTGGGAAACCGCGAAAAAAACCAACCTGGGGCTCGAAATGACTTTTTTTGGCAGCATGGAGATCCAGGCCGATATCTATAAAGAGCACCGGACCAACATCCTGATGACCCGCTATTCCACTCCCGCAACAATGGGGTTGTCAGCGCAACCGCAGGCAAACGTGGGCGAGGCCGAAAGTAAAGGGATTGATGTTTCCCTCGATTATAATAAGATGATCAGCAAGGACCTTTGGATGCAGGGACGACTGAACTTGACGTATGCCACCAGTAAATATCTGGTTTATGAAGAACCGACTTATGATGATGCTCCCTGGAAAAGCCGGGTCGGACACCAGATCGGGCAACAATGGGGTTACATTGCTGAAAGGCTTTTCGTGGATGACAAAGAAGCCGCCAATTCGCCGAGACAAAATTTTGGAGAATACGGGGGAGGCGATATCAAATATCATGACGTGAATGGTGACGGACAGATCTCGACACTTGACCAGGTGCCGATTGGCTATCCTACCACTCCTGAGATTGTTTATGGATTTGGTTTTTCGGTTGGATACAAAAAGCTTGATTTTTCTGCTTTTTTCCAGGGACTGGCAAGAGAATCCTTCTGGATTAACGTGGGCGCCACCGCTCCCTTCACGTCTTATGCGTATACTGACGCTGAAGCCGGATCAGGAATTATTTACCAGAACCAACTGCTCAAGGCCTACGCGGAGAGCCACTGGTCGGAGGAGAACAGGGACCTGTATGCTCTCTGGCCGCGTCTGAGTACCGGTTCTGCCGGCAACAGCAACAATGCGCAGCAAAGCACCTGGTTTATGCGCGATGGGTCTTTTATCCGCCTCAAATCGGTCGAACTGGGTTATACGCTTCCTGACAGGTTGTTGAAAAGATGGGAAGCTAATCTGAGGATCTACTTTAGCGGTACCAACCTGCTCACCTGGAGCAAATTCGAATTGTGGGACCCGGAAATGGCAGGGAACGGGTTAGGATATCCTGTCCAGAAAGTCTTCAACCTTGGTATGAATGTCTCCTTTTAATTACATCAGTATGAAGAAAATCAGATTTATATCGATCACAATAGGCACGATCCTGCTGTTTGGCTGCAATGACTATCTGGAAATCGTGCCCGACAATATTGCCACCATCGACCATGCGTTCAGTATGCGTACCACAGCCGAAAAATTCCTGTTTACCTGTTACTCCTATCTTCCTGCGCATGGCGCTTTTGCGACCAACGTGGCCAACGCGGCAGGCGATGAATTCTGGCTGCCGGCAACCAACACGACCGATGCCTGGCAGATCGCGCGAGGGAATCAACGGGTCGTCGATCCTTACGTGAATTACTGGCAGGGCAGGCAGGGTGGAAAGGACCTGTTTGAGGGAATCAGACAGTGCAATATCTTTCTCGACAATATCGGGGTCGTTCCGGATATGGACGATCAGGAAAAGAACCGATGGATTAGCGAAGTCACATTCCTCAAAGCATACTACCATTTTTATCTGCTCAGGATGTACGGACCTGTCCCGCTAATCAGGGAGAATGTGCCTGTTAATGCCAGCACGGAAGAGGTTTACCCTACCCGTTCAACGGTTGACGAATGTTTCGCCTACGTGGTGCAATTACTCGACGAATCAATTCAGTACCTGCCCGAGAAGATTGACAATGAAATCACCGAGTTGGGCAGAATTACCAAAGCAACCGGCTTGTCGATGAAAGCCATCGTGCTGACTTATGCCGCCAGCCCTTTGTTTAATGGAAATACCGATTATACCGGATTCAGGAACACGAAAGGAGAGGAACTGTTTAATGCGGAGTATGATGTGACCAGGTGGGAGAAGGCTGCTGAAGCATCGCTTGAGGCGATCGGGTTTTGTGAAGCGCAGGGCTATAAACTGTATACCTTCTCTCCCGATTTTTTCCAGTATCATATTTCCGATACGATCCGTACACAGATGAGCATCAGAAACAGTGTCTGTGAAAAATGGAACTCTGAGATCATCTGGGGAAATACAAACAGCCGAGCAGGGTCCCTTCAGGCTGGTTCAACACCAAGGGGGCTTGACCCGGCCTATGTCTCGAATAACTCCACCAGCAGCTATATTGCGCCTACACTTAAAATAGCGGAGATGTATTATACTGAAAACGGAGTGCCGATCACCGAAGACAAGACGTGGGATTATGCGGGCCGGTGGTCGCTGAAGATGGGCGATGCTTTTTCCAAACGCTATATCCGCGAGGGCTATACCACGGTTGGTTTTCATTTTCACCGCGAACCGCGTTTTTATGCCGGTCTGGGTTTTGACGGGGCAATTTGGTATGGACAGGGCCGTTTTGATGACAGAAACCCGGAAAACCTGTTATACGTGTCCTGCAAGAAAGGACAGCCTGCCTCTGCACAAAACATGGCTTCTTATTCGGTTACCGGCTACTGGCCCAAGAAGATCGTGAACTACAACAACGTGATCGGAGTAAGCACGTACACGGTGGAACAGTATCCCTGGCCGGAGATTCGACTTGCCAACCTGTATCTGTTGTATGCTGAAGCATTGAACGAAGTCGGCGGTCCGGATGAGGAAGTATACAAATGGATCAATCTGGTCAGGGAGAGAGCCGGACTGAAGACCGTTGAGGAATCCTGGGAGGTTTATTCCACGAATCCGACAAAATACAAAACCCAGGCGGGACTGCGGGAGATTATTCGCCGGGAGAGGCTCATTGAGCTGGCTTTTGAGGGTCAGCGTTACTGGGACCTTCGCAGGTGGAAAGAATGTGTGACGGAATTGAACAAACCGATCACCGGCTGGGACGTGGCGCAGGAAGACGCGTCATCCTACTACCGGATTAAAGTTCTCTTTAACCAGCGGTTTGCCACGCACGACTATTTATGGCCGATCAATGAAAATGAATTGCTCGGAAATAAAAACCTCGGACAGAGTCCCGGATGGTAAAAGGAGGAAAGGGAAACCGGACACCCGGTTCTTTAGAGAACCTGGAGATAAGATACCTTTTTTGAATGAATTAAGCTTTTAAAAATAAAATGACGTATGAAGATATATCTGTTTATCGCATTATTCGGAGCCTTATTTCTGTTCGCCTGTGACGAAGATGAGATGACGCCGGTTAATCAGGATGTCGCTCCGTTACCGGTGAGCGACGTTCAGGTGGAAAACCTGCCGGGTGGGGCGAAAATCACCTACCGGTTACCTAAAGATAAGAATTTGCTGTACGTGAAAGCGTTATATACGATTTCCGCGAACACGGAAAGGGAAGTGAAAGCGTCTTATTACCAGAACTATCTGGTCATCGACGGTTTTTCTGATACCCTGAATTACAACGTCCGGTTATACACGGTAAGTCGTGGTGAACAAGCCTCCGGTCCGGTCGTGATTACCGTAAAGCCACTGATACCACCTGTTATGGAAGTGTTTGAGTCTTTACAAGTCGCCGAAACGTTCGGAGGAATACGTGTTGCTTTCGAAAACAGAACGGAAGCGAATGTGGTACTGACCGTTTTGGCCACTGATACGATCGGGGACCTGGTTCAGGCTGATGCGTACTACACGAAAAGAAGGGCCGGATCGTTCGCCGTTCGCGGTTTTGAGCCGGAGAAAAGAACGTTTGGCGTTTTTGTTCGTGACCGCTGGAACAACTGTTCAGATACATTGTTTGCCGATCTGACTCCTGTTTTCGAACAGAAACTGGACAAGACAAAGTTCAAACATGTCATGCTGAGCGGCGATACGTATGAACCTCATCTGGGCTGGGGCATTAACAGAATCTGGGATGATATCACCAATGTCACCACCAATATTTTTTGTACGAAACCGGGAACCGGCTTACCCCAGTGGTTTACGGTTGATCTGGGGGTGACCACCACGCTGAGCCGGCTTAAACTGCATCACCGGAATGCAGGTCTCACCGATGGTTCTTATACCGGGGGAGATCCTGAAATTTACGAGATATGGGGGAGCAATGATCCCGACCAGGATGGCGGGTGGACCAACTGGACCTTGCTGACGACCTGTCAGTCGGTAAAACCTTCCGGGCTTCCGCTGGGTACAGTCAGCTCCGAAGACAAACAGTTTGCCGAAGTAGACGGTGAGGATTTTGATTTTCCTTTCGGGATTCCGCCTGTCCGGTATATCCGGTTCAAAACCCTGAAAGTATGGGGGCTGCTCGACTATGTCTATTTTTCTGAACTGACCTTCTGGGGAAGCGCGGATACTGCATTAACGGATCAATAAAAATTTTCAATATGAAGTACAAAGTCTGTTTCATCATTATTATTTCTGCTTTGTTTTGGGGTTGCGACAGCATGGATGCGACCTACCGGGAATTTCTCAGGGACGGGGAAGTCATCTATGTGGGAACAGCCGATTCCGTAGGGGTTTTCCCGGGAAAGAACCGTTTGAAGATGCGTTTTCTGATCTCTGATCCTACTGCCACGGGAGTCAGGATACTGTGGAATAACAAAACGGATTCGCTGGTCATTCCGGTTCAAAGAATATACCAGACTGATACCATTGCAACAGAGCTGACGGGACTGAGCGAGGGATCTTATTCTTTCGACATCATCACGTTCGACGAGGATGGCAACACCTCGGTTAAGGTCAACGCCGTAGGTAACGTGTATGGTGAACATTACGCGAATTCATTGCTCGATACCCCGGTCAAAGGGGCTTACGTGAATGAAGCGGATGAGACGTCTGTCGATGTTCACTGGGGAGCGGCCGACGAAACATCTCTTGGATCGGAGGTGATCTATACCGATTCCTTTGATGAGACCCATATGCTCTTTGTTCCGTCGGGGGAGCAGGTGACCGTGCTCACCAATTACCTGCACGGGTCTTCGTTTCAGTACCGGACGCTGTACCTGCCTGAGAAAACAGCGATTGATACATTTTATACTGCTTTCAGGCCGGCAAAAGTAAAAGGAGTAGCTGTCGAGTATGCCAAAACCAGCTGGGTCGCGTCAGGGAACGATTATGATACGGGGAATCTCCGTCCTCCCAAAAATGCGATTGACAATAAAGCGAATACGGTGTGGCATATGAGCAAGACGATCACCTATCCCCAGATCATGAGTGTCGATATGGGTGAAGAGAACACGGTGTCGGGATTCTCATTTCTCCAGCGTCTTCCGCTTAACGCCCCGCTGAAACTCATCGAGATCAAGATCAGTAGCGACGGGGTGGTCTGGAGCACACTGGGGGAATTCACCCTTGGGTCGGTCACAACCGTACAATACCTGGATTTGAGCGTGGATGTACATTGCCGGCATTTTATGGTCATTGCCAAATCCGATTACGGGAATGGCAATTTTACCGCACTCGCTGAGGTAGGAGCTTATCGCCGGTAAATGCGTAGATGAGAGATTTTCCAAGACAGTTCAGTCGTAAAAAAGGCAGATCAATCCACTAAATTTTAAAAGTCAAAGTGCGAAAAAAACATATGAAGAAAGGTTTTAC
>CAZOYZ010000054.1:0-1564 GCA_964584045.1 uncultured Prolixibacteraceae bacterium
GTAATGTTCCCTGGGTTTATGAAAACCTTCCGTACGCGGGAGAGCTGTACCTCGGGCATCTTCGGTACGGGACTTTCGGCAGGAACAGTATCGAATTTGTTCATCCGGTGATGAGGCAAAATAACTGGAAGTCAAGAACACTGGTTCTTGCCGGTAATTTCAACCTGACCAATACAGACGAATTATTCCAGAAATTAATTGAACTGGGACAACATCCTAAAAACTATACGGACACGGTAACCGTGTTGGAGAAGGTAGGACATTTTCTGGACGAAGAAAATCAATTTCGGTTCCGGCAATATAAAAACGAAGGATATAGCAATCAGGAGATTTCACCGCTGATCGAGAAAAATCTGGATATCCAGAATATACTTGAAAATTCCAGTAAAGACTGGGACGGAGGATATACGATCGCGGGATTGATCGGGCATGGGGATGCTTTTGTAACCCGTGATCCATGGGGGATCCGGCCTGCACATTACTATGTGGATGACGAGATTGTGGTTGTTGCTTCGGAACGGCCCGTTATTCAGACGGTCATGGATGTAAAAGGCGACCAGGTAAATCAGGTTAACCCGGGTGAAGTACTGATCATCAAAAAAAACGGGGACGTCTCCACGCAAATGGTCAGAGTGCCTCATAAAAGGAAGTCCTGTTCGTTTGAAAGGATCTATTTTTCCCGGGGTAGCGATAAGGATATTTACCATGAACGGAAACAGTTGGGACGATTACTGGCGCCCGCGATCCTGAAATCCATCAACTATGACATGGCAAACACGGTCTTCTCCTATATCCCGAATACCTCCGAAACGGCTTTTTACGGATTAATGCAGGGAATTCGGGGTCATCTGCTGGAATGGAAGAAGAACCAGATCAGGGCCAGGAACGGGAACATCTCGGAACAGGAACTGGAGGAGATCATTTCTCTGGAACCAAGGGTTGAAAAAATTGCCATTAAAGACGTAAAACTACGCACTTTTATTTCGGATGATGCCAGCAGGGAAGATCTGGTGGCCCATGTCTATGATGTGACTTACGGGGTGATCCGGGAAAATGAGGATACCCTGGTGATCATCGACGACTCGATTGTACGGGGGACTACGTTGAAAAAAAGCATCCTGAAAATACTCGACCGGCTGAGGCCAAAGAAAATCATCGTAGTTTCATCCGCTCCTCAGATCCGCTATCCCGATTGTTACGGGATCGACATGGCTGTTTTGAGTAAATTTATTGCCTTTAATGCGGCTGTCGAATTACTGAAGAACCATGGAAAAGAACAGGTGATCGAAACAGTTTACCGAAAGTGTAAGGCCCAGCAGAACCTTCCCAAGGAAGAAATTATGAATTATGTGAAAGAAATATACAAGCCGTTTACCGCCGAACAGATTTCTTCCAAAACAGCAGAATTGCTGAGACCGGAAGGATGTTCTGCCGTAATCGAGGTCGTTTATCAGTCCATTGAGAACCTGCACGCCGCTTGCCCTAATGACACCGGCGACTGGTACTTTACCGGTGATTACCCTACGCCGGGAGGGAACAAGGTGGTAAATACGGCTTTTATAAA
>CAZOYZ010000054.1:1664-3378 GCA_964584045.1 uncultured Prolixibacteraceae bacterium
CCTCCGAAACGGTCGTTTAATACCGTTCCGAATGTTTTCATCGAAGGGCTCAGATTCATATAGGCATTGATCAGCGGAGGGATATTTTCTCCGCGCTCGCGTACCTGCTGGGTCAATATCCGGTAATCTTCCTTGTAGGAACCTCCGTCAAACACCTTTTCCAGCGACTGCATATTCAGTTTCAAATCCATTGGTTTCTTTGGATAAACCAGATTCTCGGTGTCATGGAAGTATTTGTAGAAAAAGTAAAGGATCAGGTTCCGGGCTTCCAGATTGAAGTGGGTGTACATGGTGACTTTCCCGAAAAAATACTTGATTTCGGGATGATCGACGGTAAGTGCCCCCAGTCCGTCCCATAGGTTATCGAGCGCAAACAGCGCTTTGGCTCCGGCCTTGCTTGACTGATATTCAGGCTGAACAAAGGATCTTCCCAATTCCAGCGTGTAAGGCAGATATTTTTTCTTGAATTCTTCTGAAAAATGAAACAACCGTGCTGTTGCCAGTTGAACATCCCCGTTTTCATCTTCTTTAAGCCCATTACCTAAAATGTAGCGGTATCCCCCAAGGATCTCCCGCGCGTCAGGATCCCATACAATTAACTGTTTATAGGGATTTTCGTTCTTGTCGTACTGGTCGATGTCAAGGTCTTTTCCTGTTCCTCCGCCGGCGTCACGAAAAGTAATTTCCCTGAGACGGCCAATTTCATGCATCGTATTGGGTGAGTCGTGGTAAGTGACTACGTAAATTTCATTGTCTCCTTTGTTCGTCCTTCTGAGCAGCTTGTCGGGAGTTAATTCCATGACAATGGCTTCCTTAGCTACCTGTGCAGCAATATCCTTCATACTTGGTCATTCTTAAATGAGGTACAAAACTAAAAAAAAATATTAAGAATAGGGTTTCCCCTGTCTTAAATATGGAAGTGAATAGACCATGCGCCTCATTTCGTCAGCCCATTCGCTCTGGGAGCGGGTTTTATCAAAGACCTTGTACGAAACAGGTTTACCAAAAGTGAGCGTAAATGCCCGGTTCTTATGACTGAACGTTTCGTCGGACAGAAAAAACATCTCCAGATTCCACTTAATCCCGAGAAATTTTCTCAGGTTAGCGATGGTATAAAAAAAGTTTGAATTCCTTCCGCTGACATGAACCGGCACGACATCCCTTTGGTATTCAACTGCTTTTTGTATGAAGTGCTTTTTCCATTCTGTATCCATGATCTTTCCGCGAATTTTACGGGAAGCAAGCCCCGACGGGAAAACCAGGATCTGGACATCCGACCGGTACTGCTCTTCGATGTACTGCGCGGCGATACGACTGTTGGTTCCATGTTTATTGATCGGCACAAATACATCCCTGAGCGGGGTAATTTTCATCAGCACGTCGTTGACAAGAAACCGCAGTTCTCCCATCCTTCGGTAAACATTACTCATCAGTAACAACGAATCAAATCCCCCAAGCGGATGATTGGAAACAAAAATAAACCGCCCCTCCTGCGGGACATTTTCAAGACCGACAACCCTCTGGGTCACATTGAAATAGTTCACCACATGATGAACAAAGTCAATGCCGGGCATTTCACCATACCTGGCTATGATCTCGTTCACTTCACGGATATGCATGATGTGGTTGATGTACCGGTAAACAAAACCGGGAATAAATCCGGCAAGCCGCGGGTTCTTTTCCGCGAAAAGGGCTTTGATATCGATCGGTTTTA
>CAZOYZ010000054.1:3478-11998 GCA_964584045.1 uncultured Prolixibacteraceae bacterium
TAAAGTGACAAGAAGTGGATAACATTGGAAAAGATTTCACTACTTTTACACTTACAAACAGGCAATTTACAGATGGACTTTTCTTCTAAAAAAGAGGCGACAATCGACGAAAAGGGAAGAGTGGTCCTGCCGGCTGACTACAAAAACGTGATGGGGGGCAGGATCCCCGGCGGCCAACTTGCTGTCGAGATGGATCCGCATGTAAAATGCCTGAACATTTATCCACTCGGAAACTGGGAGAAATACGTGACTTCTGTGAAGGCAGGACTGAATCTGAACGACAGGGAACAACGTTATTTACTGGATATATTTTACAGTAATTTTAAAATCATTGCGGTCCCCGACAGCGGGAGAATAAACCTTCCCAACAATTTTCTGAAAGAGGTGAATATTACGAAAGACGTGATTTTTGTTGGAAGGGGTGCCTGTATTGGCTTGTGGGATGTCGAAGAATACAAGATTTACATGGGACCGGAACCGAAGGCAACTTATGGTGAATTGTGGCAAAAATATTTAGGTGGAGTAAGAGCAGGAAGTTAACTATGGACCAGGCCTATCACATACCGGCTTTATTGAATGAGAGCATCGAAGGATTGAACATCTGCGGGGATGGCGATTACGTGGACGTCACCTTTGGGGGAGGCGGTCACTCGCGTGAGATCCTCAAAAAGCTTTCTACGGGCCGTCTTTTCGCGTTCGATCAGGATGAGGATGCAGCAGCCCATATCCCCGATGATCCCCGGTTTCACTTCATCCGCCATAATTTCAGGTATCTCAGGAATTTCCTTTTGTATTTCGGAGTTACACATGTGGACGGAATTCTTGCCGACCTTGGTGTTTCGTTTCATGATTTTGACAGCGCGGAACGTGGATTTTCCTTTCGTTTTGCAGGGATCCTGGATATGCGGATGAACCGGAATGCCATGAAAACCGCCGCGGATATTATCAACGACTATGATGAGAGTGAGTTGATCAGGATTTTTAAAGAATATGGAGAAGTGGATAATGCCCGCCGTTTGGTCAGGGAGCTGGTTCATGCCCGTCAGGATAAGCCGGTTCGTACGGTTGACGAGTTTAAAGAAATTGTTGCAGGATGTGCGAAGGGGAGAAACGAGACAAAATACATGGCCAAAGTATTTCAGGCTTTGCGCATTGAGACAAACCGGGAACTGGATGTTTTGAAAGAATTCTTGATGCAAAGCGTTGATCTGCTTAAACCGGGAGGCCGTCTGGCAGTGATTACCTACCATTCGCTTGAAGACCGTCTGGTGAAGAATTTTATACGTACCGGGAATTTTGAAGGGAAGCAGGAGAAGGATTTTTACGGGCATGTGGTCTCCGTGCTCACAGCCGTTAACAGAAAAGTGATTGTTCCGGATGACGAAGAAACCGAAAGGAACCCCCGGGCGAGGAGCGCAAAACTAAGAATAGCAGAGAGGGTATGACTACAGAAGCAACACCAAAGGAAAAAACACGCAGAAACGGTTTACGGTCTGTTTTGGGAGGAAATTTGCTGGCCGGCGAAAAGGTGCTGAAACACCTGCCCCTGGTCTTTTTCGTGGTTTTTTTGGGCATCCTCCTGATCACAAATCGTTATTGGTCGGAAAAAACGATCAGGCAGATTGAAGCGGTACAGGATTCCATTAAGGAACTGAAAGCCGAATCAGTGACTTTCGAGGCTGAGTTAATGAAAATGAACAGACCTTCTGAAATTGCAGAAAAAGTAAAGGAAAATGGTCTTGAGCTGATGGAGCCGCAGGAACCGCCACGGAAGCTCAGAGTGAAAAAGCAGTAAGTGGTAAGTCGGACGACCGTAAAATGATATCTGGTAAATGACTAAATGGTAAATATGCAGATGGTCTGACGTGACGATGTGTTTTTTTGTGTTGGAATTTGGAATTTAGAATTTATTCGTTCAGATGGAGATCAGGAAAGACATTACCTTCCGTTTCGGAATTATCTATTTTCTGGCGGTGTTGGCAGGGGTCATCGTTGCCGTGAAGATCCTGGCGATCCAGACCATGGACACGGCCAGATGGGAGGAGATCGCCAGGAATTTAAGGAACAATACGACGGAGATTCCCGCAAAACGAGGCAATCTATGCGCAGACGACGGAAGCATTCTGGCCACATCCATCCCTTATTATGAACTGCGACTCGATCTGGCTGCTCCCCGGATAAAACGAATTTTCGATAAGGAGGCTGACGAATTCAGCCTGGAAATCGCCGAATTTTTCGGGATTTCCAAATCCAGGTTTAAACAACAGCTTGTCAGGGAGTTTAAGGCCGGCAACCGGTGGTTTCTGCTCTATCCGAAGAGAGTGGATCATAATCAGCTTCAGGAGTTCAGGCATCTGAAAATGATGAGCAGGTACCTGTTCGGGTCGGGACTGATCATTGAGGCGGAAAGTGAACGGGTGATGCCGCGCGGAGATATGGCCAGCCGGACGTTGGGCACTCTGAATAAAGGGGCATATGGCGGCATTCACGGGAATGTGGGTTATTCCGGAATTGAGGGGATCATGGAAGGCGATCTGGCAGGTGAAAACGGGTTGGCCCTGAAACGGAATTTTTCCGGTCAATGGGTCAATGTGCCGATCGCCGAACCTAAAGACGGGAAAGATGTGATCACCACGATTAACGTGAACCTGCAGGATTTCACGCAAAATGCCCTGATGACACAAATGGAAAAGTCACAGGCCGAATGGGGTACTGCCGTGGTCATGGAAGTGAAAACCGGGGAGGTGAAGGCGATCGCCAACCTGGGGCGGCGTTCGGACGGAACTTATTCCGAAACGTACAACTTTGCCCTGGGCCATGCCGGATGCAGTGAACCTGGATCTACATTCAAGCTGATTTCTCTCATGGCTGCACTGGAACATGGTTATGCAGATACCTCCGATATTTTTGATACGGGCAGCGGGAAATGGGAATATGGCACACGTTTCATTTACGACAGTGACTACGGGCGCGCGAGTCATGGCCCGATCAGCATGAAGAAGATTTTCGAAATATCGTCGAACGTGGGAGTGGCGAAGGTGATCACAAAATGCTACCAGGGACGCGAAAAGCAATTTATTGACCGGATTTACAGTTTTGGATTAAACAAACCTCTCGGACTTGGTTTTGCAGGTGAGGGAGTCCCTTATATCAAATATCCCGGCGACGAAAACTGGTGGGGAACCTCTCTGGCCTGGATTTCCTTTGGCTATGAGATTAAGCTGACCCCCCTGCAAACGCTGACGTTTTACAATGCCGTTGCAAACGACGGCAGGATGGTTAAGCCCGCTTTTGTAAAAGAGGTACGCGAGAACGGCATACTGGTCAAGAAGTTTGAACCGGAGATCCTCCATACTGCTATTTGTTCAAAAAGCACGTTATTGAAAGCTCAGGAGCTACTCAAGGGAGTTTGCCTGAGGGGTACCGGTAAGTCACTGAAGAATCCGTATTTCCCCATTGCGGGTAAAACCGGAACTGCGCAGGTTGCTTATCAGAATGAGGGCTACTCCAGGGAAGGAAGAAAAAATTACCAGGCTTCGTTTGCCGGTTATTTTCCTGCCGATAACCCTCAGTATTCGGCCATTGTCGTGATCGTCGGTCCCAAGGGAAGTTACTACGGCGGGTCGGTAGCCGGACCGGTATTCAAAGAAGTGGTAGGAAGAACATATGCCGCATTTCTGGAACACCGGAACGATACTTCTGAAGAGGTCATTAAAACCCCCGAAATCAAAACCGCCTTCCGGTATGAAACTGAAAAGGTGATCAAAGACCTGCAATTGCAGATCGACACCCGGCAGGCCAAGGGTGACCTGATCAGGATCGATGCCCGTGGAGACCAGACACAGGTAACCGGAATCGCCCTGCAGGAAGGGGTGATACCTGACGTGACCGGTATGGGGGGGACTGATGCAATATATTTACTCGAGCAACACGGATTGAAGGTGACCATGAACGGTGTGGGGAAGGTGAGCCGGCAATCTGTTCCCCCGGGGAATAGGATTGAAAAAGGACAAACGATCTGCCTGGAATTAAATGATCGGACAGGGATACCTGACACGACCAGGCAGGAGCATGCGCAAATGATTGTTTCTGAGGAAAGATTGGCGGCGAAAGCAAATTCAGACAGAAGATAGCTTATAAAGTTTGACGGATGAGAATATTAAAGGACATATTGGCAGGGCTGGATTATGAATTGGTTGCCGGTGATCTGCACACCGGTATCGGTCAGCTTCAGTTTGACTCGCGCAAGGTCAAACCCGGTGATGTATTTGTTGCTGTGGGGGGAACTCATGTAGACGGACATCAGTTTATTCCGAAAGCGCTCGGGAGCGGAGCGGCAGTGATCATTTCCGAAAAGGCGGATGTGGACGCAGGTCATGCGACCTTGATCAGAATGCCCAATACCGCAGAAGCTCTGGGTTTGCTTGCCTCTGCCTGGCATGGCTACCCCTCCCGGTATCTCAAGGTGGTCGGCGTAACCGGCACCAACGGAAAAACTACGATTGCCACATTGCTGTACAGGCTGTTCCGTGCGCTCGGATACAAAGCCGGATTGATCTCAACAATCCGATATTATGTGGGAACAGAAGAGTTTCCGGCAACACATACCACGCCCGACGCGTTGAACATCCAGGAGTTAATGGCAAAAATGGTCGCAAACGGATGTGAATATTGTTTCATGGAAGCCAGCTCTCATGCGATCGATCAGGACCGGATCAAGGGGATTGAGTTTGACGGGGGTATTTTCACCAACCTCACTCACGATCACCTTGACTACCACAAGACTTTTGCCGGTTATTTAAAGGCCAAAAAGAAATTTTTCGACGGATTACCGGCTTCAGCATTTGCCCTCACCAACGCCGACGAAAAAAACGGACAGGTGATGCTTCAGAATACCCGTGCACTGAAAAAATCGTACGCGTTGAAAACAATGGCCGATTTTAAAGGGAAGGTGCTGGAAAAACACATGGATGGCATGTTAATGAATATTGACGGTCAGGATGTGTGGACCCATTTTGCCGGAGTGTTTAATGCCAGCAACCTGATGGCTGTTTATGGGGCCGGAGTGCTTTTAGGTGCGCCGGCCGAAGATATTCTCAGGGCACTAAGCGACTTAAGGCCCGTCGAAGGACGTTTTGAGATCATCCGTTCTCCGGAAGGGAAATATGCTATCGTTGACTATGCCCATACACCCGATGCCCTTAAAAATGTGCTGAAAGGGATTAATGAGATCCGGTCAGGAAAGGAACAGGTGATTACGGTGGTGGGAGCCGGAGGAGACAGGGATAAGACCAAACGTCCGGAGATGGCTCAGGAAGCTGTTTTGCAAAGCGACAAAGTCATTCTCACTTCCGATAATCCCAGAACAGAAATTCCGGAGCTGATCATTCAGGACATGGAAGCGGGTATCCGGGCACACCAGAAAAGTAAGGTGATTTCGATCGTCAACCGCAGGGAGGCTATCAAAGCCGCCTGCATGCTCGCCCATCCGGGAGATATCATTTTGGTGGCAGGCAAAGGCCATGAGGATTACCAGGAGATTAACGGAGTCAAAACTCATTTTGATGACCGCGAAGTGATCCGTGAAATATTTCATGTAAATTAAAACTGACGCTGATGTTAAATCTTTTATACGAATGGTTGAGAGACGTTGACATTCCGGGTTGGGGAATGCTGCAGTACATCTCGTTCCGGTCGGCTGCTGCCATTATTACATCCCTGTTTATCACCATGGGCTTCGGGAAAAAGCTGATCAGCCTGCTGCAGCGTAAACAAATTGGTGAAGAAATCCGGGATCTCGGTCTGGAAGGACAAATGCAAAAGAAGGGCACTCCGACCATGGGCGGGCTGATGATCCTGGCTTCCATCGTCATTCCAACCTTGTTATTTGCCGATCTGAAAAACATCTATATCATCCTGATGCTCATCACTACCATATGGCTTGGAGGTATCGGCTTTATTGATGATTATATCAAAGTTTTTCTTAAAGACAAACAAGGTCTTGCCGGAAAATTTAAGATACTGGGCCAGGTCAGCCTGGGAATGATCGTCGTGGCAACCCTCTATCTTTCGGACGACGTTGTCGTGCGTGAGAAGATCCGTAATTCCGATGGTGAGTACAAAAGAGAGATCGTGACCGACAACCTGACAGGTAAGCAGGAGGTCCGTTTTGTGACCCGGGAGATCAAGTCAACAAAAACAACGATTCCCTTTATCAAGAACCACGAGTTTGACTACGCATGGATAGTCGCATTCATGGGGAAAAGCAGCGAATACCTCCGCTGGTTGGTTTACGCGCTGGCCATTATCCTGATCATTGTGGCTGTATCGAACGCGGCCAACCTGACCGATGGTATCGACGGACTTGCTGCCGGGACTTCGGCGGTCAGCGGGGCGACACTGGGTGTTCTGGCTTACCTGAGCGGGAATATTATTTATTCGGGGTACCTTAATATCATGTATATCCCGCACATTGGTGAATTAAGTATTTTTATTTCAGCCTTTATTGGTGCCACGGTAGGATTCCTTTGGTTTAACTCTTACCCCGCCCAGGTATTTATGGGAGACACAGGCAGCCTGGCACTGGGAGGTATTTTGGCCGTTTTTGCAGTGATCATTAAAAAAGAGATCCTGATACCGTTGCTGTGCGGGATCTTTTTGATTGAAAACCTTTCGGTGGTGATCCAGGTCGGTTATTTCAAGTACACAAAGAGAAAGTACGGGGAAGGGCACCGGATCTTTCTGATGGCCCCGATCCACCATCATTATCAGAAAAAAGGGATTCCCGAACCTAAAATCGTGACACGCTTTTTGATCGTGGGGATCATCCTGGCGGTATTTACCATTGCCACTTTAAAAATGCGATAAAAGATGTCCGGCAGAATTGTCATATTAGGAGCAGGTGAGAGCGGAGTAGGTTCGGCTATTCTTGCAAAAAAACAGGAATTTGATGTATTTGTATCCGATCTTGGACAGGTGAAACCCCTGTACCGCGACGTCATGAACCAAAGAGGGATTCCTTTTGAAGAAGGCAGGCATTCGGAAGAAAGGATACTTCGGGCCGATCTGATCGTGAAGAGCCCGGGTATACCCGAAAAGGCTCCTTTGCTGAAACTGATCAGGGCAGCAGGTATCCCCGTGATCTCCGAAATTGAATTTGCCGGCCGTTATAACCGAGCAAAAACGATTTGCATTACCGGGAGCAATGGTAAAACCACAACAACGATGCTCACCTGGCATCTGTTGAAAAAGGCAGGGCTACATGCTGGTCTTGCCGGCAATGTGGGGCAGAGCTTTGCATGGCAGGTGGCCGAGCAGGATTTTGAGTATTATGTGATCGAACTGAGCAGCTTTCAGCTCGACGGGATGTATGATTTTAAAGCTGATATTGCCGTACTGCTCAATATTACGCCTGATCATCTCGACAGGTATGATTATAATATGCAGAATTATATCGACTCGAAATTCCGTATTACGCGAAATCAGACTGCGGCCGATTTTTTTATTTACGGCGCAGACGATCCGATCATACAAAAAGAACTTAAAAAGCGCGTGATCCCGGCCGTTGGGTTGCCTTTCGGCATGGGTGAAGCGCCGCAGAACGGTGCCGGTGTAAGCGCTGATCATATTGTCATTAACTGGAAACAAAACACTTTTACCATGTCTATTTTCGATTTTTCGTTGCAGGGGAAACACAACACGTATAATTCGATGGCGGCAGCACTTGCCGGAACGGTATTGAATATCAGAGATGAAAAGATCAGGGAGAGTCTGTCCGACTTTAAAGGCGTTGAACACAGGCTGGAGTATTTTCTTAAGGTCCATGGGATCGACTTTGTTAATGATTCAAAGGCCACGAACATTAATTCCACCTGGTATGCCCTGGAATGCATTCACAAACCGGTCGTATGGATTGTGGGCGGAGTGGATAAGGGGAATGACTACAATGAATTAATGGATCTGGTGAAGAAGAAGGTGAAAGCGATCGTATGCCTGGGAGTCGACAATCATAAGATCATGGAAGCTTTTAAGGATGTGGTGACCGATATTGTTGAAACCCGTGATATGAAGGATGCCGTGCGTTCGGCCTATTACCTGGCTAAAGATAATGATGTGGTTTTACTCTCGCCTGCCTGCGCCAGTTTTGATCTGTTTGAAAATTATGAAGACCGTGGAAGGCAGTTTAAAAAAGCAGTGCGGGAGTTATAGGCCGTACCCTATGCTTTCTTGTGTGCTGATTTGATATTTGTGTCTGTTTTTTGGTTTTTGAAATTTGTGAAACATGAAGTATTCGCTCGAAAAAATATTTAAAGGTGACCGGATCATTTGGGTGGTACTGATTTTTTTATCGCTGGCTTCCATGCTGATCGTATACAGTGCCACCGGGCGTCTGGCTTACCGGGAAGCCGGCGGGCAGACCACTCATTATCTGCTCAAACAACTGCTCTTCATTTTACTGGGGTTCGGTCTGATGGCTTTCCTGGTGAACGTCATTCCGGTAAAATTTTATTCCTGGATCGC
>CAZOYZ010000054.1:12098-14033 GCA_964584045.1 uncultured Prolixibacteraceae bacterium
CCGTTAAAATACCTGGCGATGCCTGTTTTGGCGGGAATGTTGTTGCTGACAACCATCTATTTTACGGCGGACTTGCTTCCTGATTGGGCCGGGCGCGTACATACGTTTAAGGAGCGTATCGACGACTTTCTTTTTGGTGATAAAGAGCAGGAAGAAGGGACTACCCAGGCCGATTACGCCAAATTGGCCATTTATGAAGGTAGTCTTGCCGGCAAAGGTCCCGGTGGAAGTGAAGTGAGTAATTATATGGAAGCCGCGTATAATGACTTTATTTACGCGATTATTATTGAAGAATACGGTTGGTTGGGAGGTTTTTTTGTTCTCTTTCTCTTCCTGATCCTGCTTTTCAGGGGAGTGGTGATCGTCAGACGTTCAACAAGGACTTACCCGGCCTTCCTTGCGGCAGGGATGGTACTGATGCTGGTCTTTCAGGCGATGATCAATATGTCTGTTTCAGTCGGGATCATACCGGTGACCGGTCAGCCGCTGCCCTGGATCAGCGTCGGAGGAACCTCCATGCTGTTCACAGCGGTGTCGTTTGGTGTGATTCTATCGGTGAGTTACCACAATCAGAAAGACAGGCCGGCAACAGAACCGCCGGTGATGGTAAACCTGCCCGACGAGGACCAGGAACTGTAGGAAATATTAGAATGGCAGAATATTAGAATATTAGAATGATGAGATTATCGATGAGAGATAAGGACTGACGAGGAACCTAAGTACCTGGACTTCCGGGGAGCTAAGGTAGTTGTCGGATAGTCTTACGACTTACGACTTTTCAGTCTTGATACTTGATCCTATTTTATGAAACAGTTTAAAGTCATTATCAGCGGAGGAGGGACAGGCGGACATATTTTTCCGGCTCTTTCCATTGCCGGCGAGATCAGATCCCGGATGCCTGATGCCGTCATTTTGTTTGTCGGGGCTCTTGGCAAAATGGAGATGGAACGCGTTCCTGCTGCCGGTTTTCCGATTGTCGGACTACCGGTCGAAGGAATGCCCAGGAAACTTTCACCCGGCTTTTTCCGGTTTTTGTGGAAACTGTACCGGAGTATGCGCAAAGCCCGCCAGGTGATCCATGACTTTAAGCCTGATGTGGTTGTCGGGGTGGGCGGTTTTGCCAGTGGCCCTGTTGTTAGGGCGGCGGTGCGAAAAGGCATACCGGCAGTTTTGCAGGAGCAGAATTCTTATGCCGGGGTGACAAACCGGCTGCTGGCGGCAAAAGTACGGAAGATCTGTGTAGCCTACCTGAATATGGGACGATATTTCCCGGAAGAGAAGATCGTCTTAACGGGTAATCCGGTCAGACAGATCCTGATGGCGCCTGTAAGCCGCCCGTTGGCACTCAAGGAATTCGGATTAACAGGCGACAGACCGGTCGTATTGATCGTAGGCGGCAGCCTGGGAGCAAGGACACTGAACGAAAGTGTAATGGCACATCTGGATCTGATTGGCGGAAGCCATATTCAGGTAATTTGGCAGACAGGCAAAATTTATTACCAGGAAATGATGAGACGATTAAAGGATACTTGTCCGTCAACTCTGAAACCGGTGGAGTTTCTGTCAAACATGGATCTCGCCTATGGTGCTGCAGATCTGGTCGTTTCACGCGCAGGGGCAGGAACGATCTCAGAACTCTGCCTGCTGGGTAAACCGTCAGTTTTGGTTCCTTCCCCCAATGTGGCCGAAGACCATCAAACCAAAAATGCCCTGGCGCTGGTGGAACAGGATGCCGCCATCCTGGTGAAGGATGCTGAGGCAAGGGATCACTTGCTTGAAAAGGCTTTTGCATTGGTTCAGGATAAAGACCGGCTGGCGAGACTGTCGGCCAACAGTCTGAAGCTGGCCAGGCCCGACGCCACTGCGAGGATAGCAGATGTGATTTTGGAAGAAGCAGAAAACGGAAACCGGAGACTTTGAACGTTAAACCATGAG
>CAZOYZ010000054.1:14133-15768 GCA_964584045.1 uncultured Prolixibacteraceae bacterium
AAACTGTGACCATTTTTAACCATATCAGACAAGTTTATTTCCTCGGGATCGGAGGAATAGGGATGAGTGCCCTGGCGCGATGGTTCAGACATGCCGGGTATGAAGTATCGGGGTACGACAGGACTGAAACCGCTTTGACCAAAGAACTGATTTCCGAAGGAATGGCCATTCATTATCAGGATTTATCCGACGGTATTGGTGCGTTTCTTGACCGGGCAACGACATTGGTCGTATATACCCCGGCTGTTCCGGCCGATATGGGAGAAAGGGCTTTTTTAGGGGAGCAGGGATTTATAATGAAAAAGCGCGCGGAAGTGCTGGGGTTGATTTGCGGACAGTTTTCGGCCTGTGCAGTTGCAGGAACGCACGGGAAAACAACGGTTTCAACCATGCTGGCCCATATTCTCAAAACGTCGAAACTGGACTGCACGGCTTTTTTGGGAGGCATTTCAAAGAATTACGAAAGCAATTTGTTGCTGTCATCATCAAGTAAATGGATGGTGGCCGAGGCCGATGAATTTGACCGTTCATTTTTGCAGTTATTTCCGGATCTGGCGGTAATCACAGCCATGGATGCCGATCATCTGGACATCTATGGCGATCATCATTCGGTGGTGGAGGCATTCAATGATTTTGCGGCCCAGGTCAAACCGGGAGGAAAGATCGTTGTGAAAAAAGGTCTCCCCATTGATGCGGAGCGAAACAGGAAGATTGACCACTATTCCTATTCACTAACCGGGCCGGCCGACTTTTACGCGGAGGATCTCTCATTGGCCGGTGAAGCTTACCGGTTTAACCTGGTATACCCGGGAGGCAAGATAGAAGATATCCGGTTAAGCTACCCTGGACAACTGAATGTGGAAAATGCTGTGGCAGCGTCGTCACTTGCATTGCTGGCAGGAGTTGATTGCGGATCAGTGAAAGAGGCGCTGGCTGATTACAAAGGTGTAAAAAGACGCTTCGATGTCAGATACAGGAGTGAACGATATGTGCTGATCGATGACTATGCACATCATCCGGAGGAATTAAAGGCAACGATCAGCTCAGTCCGGTCGATATTCACTCCAAGGCACATCACAGGGATTTTTCAGCCTCATCTTTACAGCCGCACCAAAGATTTTGCCGGAGAATTTGCCGAGCAACTCAGTGCCCTGGATGAAGTTATTCTGCTGGATATTTATCCGGCGCGTGAAGAACCGCTTCCGGGAGTTACCTCAGCGCTGATCTTCGATCAGATGAAAACAAAAAATAAACAGTTCATCGCAAAGGATAAACTGACAGAAACGGTGCATCGCCTGAAACCCGGTATCATCCTGATGATGGGAGCCGGCGATATTGAGAATCTGGTGGAACCTGTTGCCGGCATTCTTAGTGAGCTGGACCAGAGGAAGTGGTAGAATATCAGAATATTAGAATATCAGAATATTACTTGTGTCTTGATACTTGATACTGAATGAAGGCATTTTTTAAAATATTGATTTTTGTACTGACGGTGGCGGTGATCTCAGCATCCCTGGTGTTTTCTTCGCGCAGGCTGGCAAAGGTGAACTGTGGGGAAGTGAAGATCGTGATCCCTGCGAATTCACCAAGGATCGTCGATGCGGATGAAATCAGCCGGCTGATCGGGAAACTGGA
>CAZOYZ010000054.1:15868-17414 GCA_964584045.1 uncultured Prolixibacteraceae bacterium
GCTCTTTATGAACAGGGCTTTGCGGAAACAGGATGGGGTCGTTACGAGCGTATAAGCTTAAAATTTGAAAATCAGGTTGTTTGTACTAAAAATAAAGCATATGGGCAAGAGCAATAGAATAGTAGCAGCTGTTGATGTTGGTACTACGAAGGTCACGGTTGTTGCCGGCAGGAAGAATGAAGATGGTAAGACAGAGCTGTTGGGAGTTGGGAAAGCCCGTTCAACGGGAGTCAAGCGGGGCGTGATCTTCAACATCAAGGAAGCGATCCATGCCGTGCACGAGGCTGTCCGTCAGGCCGAAGATACCATGAAGGACGAAATTGATGAGGTTTATGTAAATATAGGCGGACAGCAACTGAAGACGGTGACCGCAAAGGCCGAGCGCTATATCGGCGAAAGCCGGATTGTCTCGGAAGAGGATGTTCAGTACTTATTCCGCCAGGCCGAAAAAACCGGGTTGCCCGATGACTATAAGATCTATCATATGGTACCCCAGTTGTATCGTATCGATCAGGAGTCAGGCATTCCGGATCCTGTGGGGAGTACCGGAGAAAAGCTGGAGGTGGAGTTTAAGGTGCTGGCGGCTCCGGGCTTGTACGAAGATAACCTGAAAATGTGCTTCAACAGCATAGGGATCAACATCAGGAAAAGTGTGGTCGACCCGTTGGCTTCGGCAGAGATCCTTTTGTCGGACGATGAGAAAGAGGCAGGAGTCGTATTGATCGACATCGGCGGAGGAACAACCAAGATCGCCGTTTATTGCGAAGGGATCCTGTGTTATTCTTCACTGATCCCGTTTGGAGGAAACGTGATCACCCATGATATTAAGGAAGGCTGTTCGATCCTGGCCAGGCAGGCTGAAGCATTAAAAGTGCAGTTTGGACAGGCCATGGGCGACTTTGCACCGGCCGACAAGGTAGTGACCATTCCCGGCATTTCCGGGTGGGAACCTAAAGAAATCTCTTTCAAAAACCTGGCGTTCATCATTCAGGCCCGCATGGAGGAGATCATAGATGCGTGTTATTTTCAGATTGAGAAGTCAGGTTACCTGGATAAGATCGGCGCAGGCATCGTCCTTACAGGGGGAAGCGCCTTGATGCCGAACCTGGGCCAACTGATCAAATACCGGACAGGGATGGATGTCCGGAAAGGCGTTCCCCGCATGAAATTTGAACAGCAGTGGAAAGATCTGGAAGATCCCAGGAATGCGACGGTACTGGGACTTTTTTGTGCAGCTTTAAACGAGGAGGACAACGAGTCATCATCCGGAAAAAAGTTGCCATTGAAAAAGAAGAAACCCAAAAACGCACAACCCGGTTTCTTCAGTCAGATGAAACAACAGGTCGCCAGACAGGTCACCTTATTTTTTGAAGAAGAACAGGATACGGAAATGTACTAATTGATCATAAAATCCTCGCGATGATGCAGGAAATATTAAACTTTGGATTTTTATCTGCCCAATCTTCAGTGATCAAGGTATTGGGTGTTGGAGGGGCCGGATGCAATGCCGTCAATCATATGTTTAACGAAGGCATTCAGGGAGTCG
>CAZOYZ010000055.1:0-15300 GCA_964584045.1 uncultured Prolixibacteraceae bacterium
ATAGTTTGGTTATTGGACATTCCTTGTTTCTTATTTGTCCTGATAAAATTTTTCGGCGTCTTTAAGACCGTATTGAATGCGCGGTTAAAAACCGCAGCATCCTCCTATTCCCCTCCTAAGGAGGGGTTAGAGGAGGCATACCTTTTCATTTACTTTATCCCATCTGACCGGTTTTTTATGCACATAAGCCAGGTTAGCCAGGTTAAAGGTTACGGCTTCTTCAAAACCTGCATCAATATCACAACTTGTTTTTCCCTGTCCGCGAATGGCGTCGATCCATTCTTTGATATGCAGAAAGGTTACATCAATCACCTTTCCATCAATAAAAGTAGGACCATACCCACTGTTAAAATAGTTTTTGGCAGTAGCAGAGGAAACAGCGTCAACACCTGAATTTGGTTCGTAATAATATAACGGATCAGAAGTTATTATTTCAGTATCCTTGTACCGTACAGAATTATCATCTTTCTTTAATAAGATTGCCCGGTCAATGTCCATCGACGCTTCTGAACCTAAAATATGTGATGGCCTGTAAATCCCGTTTTTTAAAGAACAATCGTAAGTCATGGTTAGCCCCCTTTCGGGATAGTGAAATACTGCATTCAAAACATCCGGCATATCGCCGTGGGTTTTGTAATAATGCTGCCCGCCAAGGGCAACTACCGATTCCGGAATACCGAGATTTAGTACCTGGTTTACGCAATCGTATTTGTGAGAGAAGTCATTTCCTGTAACACTGGTCCCATAGTCGCTGTATCGCTGCCAGCTAAAAAAACGTTGGAGGTCGAATTCCTGCCAGGGTGCATTGCCCAGAAATTCTTTCCAGTCTATATTATTGCGGTTTCCCTGAATGTGGTCGAAAGCATCGTCCCTGATCCAGGCGCCAAAACGGGTATTCCGGTTCGTATAGGTCTGCACCATGGTTACCTCTCCCATCACTCCTTTGAGGTAAAGCTCGCGCGCCACTTTGTAGCTCATCTGCTGGCGGTTTTCATGTCCCAACTGGAAAACTACGCCCGTTTCCCTGATGGTATTTTTCAGTTCTACAGCCTGTTCGATACTGTGTGCCATGGGTTTTTCAAGATAGACATGTTTACCTGCCTTAGCCGCTGCCACAGCCATCGGGACGTGCAGGTGGTCGGGCGTGGCAATGATGACGGCATCAATCTCGTCGCTGGTAACCATCTCCCGGTATGAAGCAAATACTTTTGCAGGTTTTTGTCCTGTTTTTTTGCCTCCCGGATGGAAATCGTTTGCTGCAATTTCTGCCCCGCGTTGTGCATGTATGCTGAAAACATCACATATACCGGTGATCTGAACATTTAAATCTTCCTGGTTCAGAAAGTCACGAAGTTTGTCGTTATAACTTCCGTTCACCGTGTTTTCTTTTACAAAATCGGGATGGACATACCCCAGTGATTGCAATAACCGTTCACCGCGCCACCCGTTACCTATCAAACCGACCCGGATATGTTTGCCATTTTCTCCGGTTGGGGGCAATAATTTCTCTTCCGGAGCTTCAAGCTGGCTTATTTTTAATGTCTCGCGGTAGTCGTTACTTTTTTTGCGCGATAATTCTTTGGTAATATTGTCTTTGAAAGCAAACCCAAAATAGCTCAAAAAAGGGATAGTTGCCATTCCTTTTAGAAAATCTCTACGTAATAACTTATTCATAATTTCTTTAAAACGTTTAATAAATAGAATCGTAGCCAAACGATGTCATTAGCGTTTGGTATTTGCCGTACACGGCAAAGGCGAATGAAGAATACTCCATCTTCTGTTCAGTTGCTTAATGTTTTAAATAAAGTACTGCATCGCCGATGAAAGGAGCTTTGAACAGAGTACTGCCTTTCACCGCTTTCATTTTTCCGGATTCCTTCACCTGACCTGATTCCGGATTAAACCATTCGTATTTATATTTCCCCTTTTCAAGATTAACCGAAAACACGGTGTCCGAAGCAGGTTGATATATAAGGTATTCGTAGCCAGGATTTGCCAAACAATAGTTAGTTGATGAAAGATCACCCGAAGGGACAGTTTTGGATAAATCCATTTTTTCTGCATAAATCCGGGTATATCCCATGTTTTTACGAACTGTTTCAAATTCAGTATCCATGGGTTTACCCAAGAATACACCATCGTAAGGATCCATGAAAATGGGATACATCCCTCTTGTAAAAGTTTTCCATACCCATTGCCTGTTTCCCCCGATTCCCCAAATGTGGTCAGTATCATAAATAATGACTTTATCACCATCAGAAACTGGTGGAGTATCAAACATTCCTATGGGAGAAGATGTAGAGATCCAATCAGCAGGACTGGCAAACAAGGTATCGTTACTGCCTCCCTTGTATTGAAAAGTCATCCCGACAGGATGTTGTTTGGGCTTATTTTTTTCATATTCATGGATCAGGTTGATAAGATGATACTGCCATTGAGTAGAAGGAGGATGATTTTCATTGGAAATCTCATACAGCAAATTGTCAAAATCGTTGAGAACATCAATAAGGTGCCTCACATATTTTTCCTGAATAGTTAAAGCTTCAGGGCTTGATAAGGTATATAATTCGAGACCATTACCGTCTTCATTAAGATCGGCATTTATACCATTTATGTTATTGTCGGGGTGAAACGGATGGTTCTTCCAGGCATTTTTCACAAATTGCATTTCAAATCCTTCAAAAAGCATAACGGAAACATAAATTCCATGTTTTTTTGCACTGTCGAGTCTGGTTTTCAGACGATTAAAATATTCCTCGTCGAATACATTGAGATTAAACTTTGGCTTACCGTCAAGCGCTAATCCGGGGCCGGTCCGTTTCCAGGGGTGAGGATAAATAGTATATATTTTGTCCGGATTGTCCGGATTAGTGGAATACCATTTCAGAGACTCCATCGTCCAGAGCCGAAGGAAATTATGATCGTATTGTTGCATCCAATCCAGGTAAACATTAAAATCAATTGATGCCGACGGATCGGACGGGCTTATGTCCACCAGGGTTGCCCATGTATGAGAACCGGTCAGGTATACGATATTCTCATTGGCATCAGCAAAATATCTTGGATTAGTCTTAGAAACGCTTAAAGGGCTGTCTATTTTATTTTGGGCAATAACTGCTTTCCGGAAGGCCGTTAAAGTAATCGCAGAGATTATTAAAAACACATATAATCTATTGCATGTCATTGATATTGTCAGATTTGCATTGTTTTTCATAGTTGTCTGATTTTATACTTAAAAATCTAACATGAACGGACGTTTTCTTCTAGTCTCCCTGTATCATCAGCACCCAGTCTTCACCATAAACCGGATCAATCTTTTTGACGGTCTTCGTGTTTACTGTGAATTCTTTCCCTCTTTCCCCGGTAACCGGATTAAACCATGTGCATTTGAATTTATTCCCGGACAGGAACCCAAAATCAACAGATACAGGCCGTATTTCGGGAATATACGACACCATTAACTTTTTGTCCTTGCTGACTGCCGTGGTCACATAATTTGATTTGGACCAATCGCCATAACCGGATACAACGGCCTTGTGGTCGACATCGGGAATTAGTTCCCACCAGGGGATTTGTTCAAAGAATTCTTTCAGATACCCCATCTGGTATGCCCCTGGATAGCACATGATTTTCCTCCAGTTGGAAGGGAAAAAATAAAGATCTGAACCATACGCGTGGCCTGCACCTCCGCACAGCATTGTCCACCAGGCCTGCCTTCGCACAATTTGAGGATTGCCCATATCATTGCTTATAACACCTGAACCCTCGTATTGTGACTCTCCCAAAACAAATGGCATAATGTCTGATTTGGACCATTCATTCAGCGCTTCTTCATAAACATGGGGCATTAAATCTGCAGAAGCATTTGGTTTTTCCCTCCAGTAAGTATAAATGAAACTAAAACCCAACCAGGGGGCGTATTGGAACAAATCGGTGCTTGAATGGGTCGCTGATGCATGGTAGGTCATCAGTTGATGTTCCGGTGCTGTTGAATAAAGGCCTTCGGCAAGGGCATTAAGGCATTCCCTGTCTTTTTTCGGGTCATTATCCCCGCCCATGATCCAAAACAGGTTCTTAAACCCGGCAAACTTTTTCCCAAGGTATTGCCCGTACATGCGGTTTTTCTCCACCCCGTTTCGTTGGATGGCGTTGTCAGGCGAAACTCCAAAACCTTCACGGCTCCATCCTACCCATGGCTGGGACATAACGATAAGCAGGCCCAGCGAATCAGCTTTATTTATAATTTCAGCAACATGGCCGTGATAAGCCTCATTGGGTTGGGAAAAATCAACGTCGCCATCAAACGCCTGTTGACCATACCTGTTGACCTCGCCGGGCGCAAAAGCAATCATTGCCTGAATGGTATTAAAACCCTGTGATTTCCGGAATGACAGGTATTCCACAGCTTCTTTGGTCGTGAGTTTGGTAAAAATTCCCCAGCCTGTATCGGCATGGTACAGGTACGGCTTTCCCTGCTGGGTTACAAAATAACGCTTGTTTTCACTGATCTTTAGCGGAAAAATGGATTGCCCCTGCGCGGTGTTCCATGCCATTAGCAAAAGAATGTAAAGGATTCGTTTCATCTTCCCATTTTAAATTTTTAAGTATTATTCTTTCAGTTGAAGTTTCTGCAATTCATGTATTCGCTTCATCTCTTTGTTTTTACTATTTCAACATATACCTGTCGGAGACAGAGGCTTGCCTGGAGATCCGCTTTGTGGGTTTTGCGCCGTTTAATTTATGCCATTGTGCCGATGATCATTGCGGATCATTAGGTTAACAGGGTTATACTATTCTTCCGGATTCAGCCGGTTCTCCAAAATGTAATTGAACATTTCCTGATACAGACCTAATTGGATATCCAAAATATCGTCGTGTGTAACTGAAAAGCAATCATACTCCCGGTCTGAATTGTCGGTTCCGTGACAACTTTCAAAAGTAAATGACATGGTACCTGAAATATGGTGCAAAGCGCTCACCAGGTTAAACGATTTTCGGGGAGGGAATTTTTCATCATCCATTTCAGCTTTCGCTTTCCATGAATCAGAATAATGCGGCAATCCCTGTTCTTTGTAATATTTGTTCAAATGATTGGCAAAAATGGCAACCCTTTCTTTCAGAAACAGAGGGAGATAGGAAGGGACCAGGACGCAGGGGGGCAGCGCTTGTGAATGCAACGAGACCGTTATGTCCGGCGCTTCGTCGCGGGCGATTTTCAGGATGGCTTTGGTTTCGTCGGCCATCGGGAAGAAAAAGTCGTCGTGCATGGGATTGATGCCGTCGTTGTTGTAATAACAGCCTAAAATTCCTACATTCCCTTTCATCGGGTGCAGGGCTTTGGAGTGCGGCCATTTCCATGAAGTGCCGTCTTTGCGGGTCCCCTGCCCGTATTTGGTCATGGTCAGCGATGGGATCCCGATAAAACTGTTGTAAGGGCATCTCATACGGCCATCGGGGTTGTTACAGGGAAGAATAATCACCCGGCACTGTTCGAATCCTTTTGTCAGAAGAGGCCATTCTTTGCCCCGAAAGTCTTTACCGGTTTCTGCTATTTGGATCAGGTTGACTAACCCGGCCATTCCTTCTACTTCGTGCCCATGCACCGGCCCCACAAAAAATAAGACCGGTTTGGTTTCTTTTGTTTTTTTTGCATAAAAAGCAGTGTTCCGCGCCCCTACTGCCGAATTGTAATTGGCCTGCGAACGAAAATCTTCTTTCTTCCCGTAATAAACCGCGTAAACCGGATACCCGCCGGGAGATATGGCAATGGCTTTTACTTCCCCTGTTTTTACGGTGTTCAGTACAGCGTAAATGTCGGACAACGTTGTTTTATAGAAATCCGGGATATTGGCATTTACCGGGGGGTCGCCTGCTTCAGGTAAAACTTGTGAAAAAACTTTTTCACCTTGCAGACAAACAATTCCTGCCAACAAACAACTTACAATAAACTTTTTCATGTTCCGTATTTTTAGTATGTGATTCAATTTTATACTATCTTTTCTTCGCACTATTCCTTTGATCCTCATCGTCAAAATCGATTTGTTCAATCCTCATCCCGTATAATTTCACGGGTCTGTTCACCGGGTACAGAACTAAAGTTACACCTTTTTCGCGTAATGAAAACCGTATTTCCCCGTTTTCATTTTCAAAGTCAACACGTTGATTATTGCTTATGATACGGGCATCAAACGGCGCATCATCCGCCAAAATATTCAGTTTAAATTTTCCGGGAAGTAAATCCTGATCCCGGACCGTAACGATCCGAAAAACCAATGTGGAATCAACTTCGATATATGAACCCATCATATCGGTTGCATTCCTTGAAGAGTAAGCTTTAAAACCGGTTTCTTTTTCTCCCCGGGCAAGCCAGGTGTTTTGGATATTGTCTATCCAGAAGGTATAGGTTCCGGCAGCCTGGGCAACCTGCTCGTGTTGTGTGGCTTGAAATTTAATCAGTACCGGCGATAAACCAAGTTGTTGCCTCACAGAAATAAAGTCGGGCAGCCAACGCAGGTTTAACGATACAACAATTGCTTCCTCTCCGCGGGTAGATTGTCCGGATTTGATTGCATCGACATACATTTTTATTGAACTTTCAGGATCCAACCGGACCGCAATATCGAAGGCATCTTTAATTTGATCCTGGTTTATTAGTTTGACTACCGATTCGAGCAACAGTTGGTTGATAACAAACGATTTGCTAAACTCCTCAAAATTAAAAAAGTAATTAAATATCTTCATTGATTCGGGACTGAGTTCAGCCGTGTTGAGATTTTTTAACAAAGCCAGCCTCTCATTACATTTATCAACAATACCGGGATCAATTTTTACCCATTCATCAACAAAACGATCCGATGTTTCCCTACCGAACAGAGGTCCTTCCGTGTGCCACCGATAGATATATTCCGAAAATAGTTTATTTTCCGGCATTGTTTTTTCTGAAAATTCGTTACAGGTTGTCCGGTAGTTTTCATTTTCACTGTTCGCCCAAACCTGATTTGAAATATTTCTGAAATACAAATCCAGAGGGTGGGTTGTCCAGTGGATGATCCCAAAATCGCGAACGCCTCTGGCGCTATTTATCTTTGAAAAATTGGCAAACGGCACATACGGCCTTCCCATGTACGAGAAGTCATCGTGGTGCGCCCAGATCACCGGTATTATATCGCGTTCCGGTTTTTTGTTTTTAAAATAATCGTCCACTTCAGGACGGTCGTATCTTGCATAGTAATCAAGCGCGATAAATGGAATGCGTTCGGGGTAAATTACATCGCTGGAGGGAATAAAAGTATAATCCCAGCTCCCGATGGACAACTCTGTATCAAATCCAATTTCATCGCAAATCGCTTCTATTGTCATCACAATTTTCGAGAGTGCGAAATCGCTTACATGTGATCCCCTGTAACCGGAAACGGATGGAATATTTTTTTCAATTTTTTCAAATTCCTCCAGCCATGGCTTCGGAAGATCTTTTTTTTCCACTTTTCTCCAATAAGATTCAACGCCCCTTCTGAGCCAAATGGTTAGCATATTTATCTGAGGATAATCCTTCTGCAATGTTTTTAATTGTTCTTTGTAGTACCGGTACCCTTCGGGCATATCAGGGCGCGGACAATACTTGTTATCAACCCTGAATTTATCAGTAGCAGGCAGTGTTGCAATTATATTCTGAGGATTGGCAGATTCGGTGTCAAGATCCAAAGCAAAACATATTTTCATGCCATTGTCTTTGGCGTACTGAAATACTTTTTGCATCATTTGTTTGGCTGCTTCAGGATGCTCTTCGTCGGGCACTTTCGTAATGGATGCCCCGAATATGCTGTCTTCAAAGAGCTCCCCACCTATCATTCGCCTCACATCATTCAGATGGGCAATGCCCCAGTCGCGCCCTCTGGCCGTATTGGCAATATATCCCACATTTTTGGTCTCACCATTAAAACTAAACCTGAACATAGGGTTGTTCCCGTAAGCGTGGATCATAATGGTGTTATATTTCATCCTACGTGACTGGTCGATCCACTGCTTGTACTGTTCAAAATCCCATCCCGTGCAGCCACTTAAAAAGTTGTGCCAGTTGAATACAATCCGTTTGTCGGCCAAGGCATGGTTGGCAATGATGGTATCCTGAAGAATAAAATCTTCCTTCGGTTCAGGGAATATTGTTTTCGAGAGCAAAAACATACAACCTTGCGAGGTGAGAAAATCATAGGTTCCCGACAGTACTCCCTGCATGTTTGACCCGATTATTTGTAACAGCGTATCCGATCTTGCTGAAGCAATCATCCGGTACGCTTCATGTTGCATATCCATCTTATTATCAATGGCAAGAATAATCTTTTTTGACGCCCGCCCGTTGATTTTAAATTGATAATCCGGATAAATTACCGACAAATGGGTAATAAGCTCATTGGCGGCCAATTGTTCCTGAACGGTTGCATCTGATTTTACGACGACGCTCACCGTGGGGTGATCCGCGCAGGAAAAGGTCAGGGCAAGAACAGCCATATGATAAATTGATCTTCTCATTTTCTTCATAACAGCGTCGTTTTTTTGTATAAAATGAACCTGTAAAAGATGAATTATTCCTCCACTTTTACATACAGATGATTAAACACAACAAATCCACATTCATTCAGTCGCTCTACTTTCACCAGATAATCACCTGGGTTGGAGAAACAATGGACAGTTTCTGCATATTTCCCTCCATTTTCGTTTTCAGGGTCGAACAGTGATTTAACCCTAACCGGTGGGGTGCTGTCTCCAAAATTCCACAATTCTTCGCCACCGGCACATTCCAACACCGATCCTTTGAAAAATGTACGCACCGAAAAGGTGACCTGGCCTCCGGGTTTTATTCCGAAAGTCGGACAATAACTGGCGTGCATATAAGGTATCCGACCCGGTTTTTCCCGGTCGATTACCTGCACACAGGCAAAATCATAACTGACATTTCCATGCGAGTTGGTTACTTTCAGTATCTCGCTGAACTCTCCGGGTTTTTCGTACTTTTTTCTTTGAACAGCGCCCTGTGCCGTGGTCCCGTCAGAAAAAAACCATTCATACGAAACAATTTCACCGTCAAAACTTTTTGACTTACTACCGTTGAGAATAGCCTCCTGTTCTGTCCACACAAAACTGTGGGGCCGGGCAACGGCAATTAACGATGGTTTGTATTGGTTCACATAAGCTTCCATGGCATACGCGTACGCATCTTCTATTCCTAATTTGCCCTGTGGGTTATCGTAATTTATGATGTCAAAATGTAAATGCACCCAGCCTCCGCTGCCTCCCTGTTTGCCGACAAAGCCTATCCTTTGTCCCATTTTTATTGCAGAGCCTGCTTTTATCAGCGAATCAACGCTGTCGAAATGGCTGTAACGATAATACCAGCCGCGATTGTCCATAACATAAACAACGTCGGGCCTGCCAATTTTTCGGAGGGAATCCAATTCTTCATGCCCTTTCAATACTTCACCATGAGCTGAAACAACCATTCCCGCGGTTGCCGAGACGACCTCTGTAATTCCTTCCGTACCGCCAATATCAAACCCTTCATGGTAATATACGTTTTTGTTTTCCGGGTCATTTTCAAAAACGGGGGCATTGCCAGCCTGCGTTTTGGTGGCAAACCATTTTTGCCTGACCGGGTACATGAAAGTCCCCGGGGTAATAAGCGGAGAACCTTCGGGCCAAAGCCTGAAACGTGCATCTTTTCCCAAAGCCCACAGCTGACGGCTGGTATTTGAATGGTATGTTTTAATAACCGGACAATCGATTTGTACTTTTCCAATCACCACCGGTAAATTGTAATTACCGGAGCTTATTGTTACTTCTTCCCCGTCAACAGATATTCTGGCGTTGGCAGACCGGATGGCTCCCCGGATGCTGTCACGGGAATCGCCAATTTCAAGAAGCGTTAGTTTCACTGTTTTGCCGTTGTGCAATTGCACATTTTGTGTTTCGCCAACATTCAATTCAGCAACAACGCGCTCAATGGGTTCCTGCTTTTCTGTGCGATTGCTGATACATCTGGAGAAACCCAAAAAGATAAAAAGAATTATTCCTGTATGGAATACTGAATTTATTAATACTGATCCATGCTTCATGCTATCATGCTTTAGCCCCGGTTTCCATCGCAATATCCCTCGCGCATCCAGCCCAACTTTTCGTGATTAAAAAAAGGAGTCAATGTCATTGCCGGTTTAAATTTAATGGACAATCGTTAATCGGCAAATTGCTAATCGAAATTTATTTAGTGTAAATTGTATTAAACGTAAAGACGATATCAGCCTTGTATCATTGGGAAACGAACTACCCCGCCGCAGAGCAGCGGGGTATTAATCCCTTAGCGATTAAAATGAGTTATGAATACATCAAGTATCCATAACCCATAAATACCCGTATCGAATACTAATATCCTGGGTTTTGTACCATGCCCGGATTCGTGTTTGATTCTAATTCCCTGGTTGGGATAGGAAATGTATAATGTTCATCTCTCCATACAATCGTCCTGCCGGCAGCAACTGTTTTATAAAAGTCAGCTTCCTGAGAGCCAATTTTAAATCTGCGGACATCTTCCCACCATTTAAATTCTCCAAAAAATTCAGCCCAGCGTTCGTAAAAAAGAGGATTGTTCGCCAAATGATCGTCGATCGGGGCTTTTGTTCTATCACTAAGACTCATATAATCCACGGGAGAGGAAGTATCCGGATCATATCCGTAAGCACGGCGGTGTACTTTATTGATGTATTCAAGTGCCAGCGTGGGATTTGAATCTTTTAAAACCTCAGCATACATAAGGTAAATGTCGGCTAGTCGGATAAAATAAAAATTTGCTCCTCCAACTTGTTGTACTTCTGCAAATTCTCCATCCAGGTACTGATATTTGCGTAATGTCCAACCATAAAAAGTAGTTGGATCAAGGCCAGTTGCCGGATCGAGGGTATACCATTTCCCAAATTCAGCCTGGGCGGCTTTGTATGTTTGCCCGTGAACCGTTACTTCATCAAACATGGGTTGTAAGGCGCAAACATAAAGTCTGGGATCAGGGCCATCGACTTGCTTGCCAACTTGAGAACGACGTTCATTTTGTTGGTCAACATAGCTGTTTTTCATTGCCCATGTACCATTTACCTGTTCAATTTGAGTTAACAGAGGAGGATCGTTATATCCGAAACGATTTAGATTTCTGTCATGCATATATTCGTTACTATACCCCATTTCTCTGCGTTCATCATCGGAATTAACATAAAACGGAGTAAATAAAAGTGAATTTTCAGAGCCGGTATTTGGAATCGAGGATCCCATTGGCCAACTGGCTGCTTTATCAGGTTCAGCCAAATTGCCAACGTCATAGAAAGATTCTGAGTTGTATTCATATTGCAGGTCTCCGTTATACATGTTTTTATAAAAACTAAAAGATACCAGAGATTTACCGCTGTTATTTATACAATCTTCCAGGTAAATTTTTGCACTATCCTGTTTTTCTGCAAATAGGTAGGTTTTTGCCAATGCAGCCTTCGCAGACCATTCCGTTGCTTTATGATTGTCGGTTTGGCCTTTCAACAATTCTGCTGCTTTCTTAAAATCGCCGATCATCGCCTGGTAGCTGTCTTTTGTAGTTTCTCTGGGAACAAACATGCTCTCCAGGGTTTTAGGCGTCGACTTTACAACAGGAATTCCTAATCCGTTCAAATCGGGTTGACCGTATAATACCTGAAGGTGCCACATGTAAAATCCACGTAGAAAAAGTGCTTGTCCTTCAATATGATCAATGGCTTGTTTTTGTCCTGTTGGCGCGATAGACCTGAAATTTTGAACAGCTTCCAATGCTGTATTTGCAAAGTAGATACCCCTGTTGATATCTCTCCATTCCAAAGTGGTTTTTCCATATCCTAAAGGAGTATTCCCAATACAAATTCCAACCCATTTTTCATCTTGACGCCATTGTAAATCAATGGTGTGATCCAAACAATAAATGGAGGCGCTGGGATAATATTGACCCATAAAACCTACTTCGTGCTGAACAGCATATACGGATGACAGTATTAGCTCGAGATCAGAAAGTGATTTTGGAAAATTTCCGGGCGATATTGACTCTGTGTCGCTAATTTCCAGAAAAGAATCGCTGCAACTCAATAAGTTCAGTGACAAAGCAACAAACAGAATCTTATAAATGTTTTTATTAATATTTTTCATAATCAACAGTTTTAAATATTAAACTTTTGGCAATTAAAAATTTAATTCCATACCCAATGATACCAATTTCGTTTGAGGATACGTGGTGTATGTATACAGTCCATGGTTTTTTACATTATTTGAGAATTCAGGATCTAATCCGGTAAATTTGGTGAAGGTGAATAAATTCTGGCCACTCAAATACAATCTAAGCCTTTGAATCCCGAAACGTTCAAGTACGTTATTCGGGATTGTGTACCCCAGCGAGATGTTTTTTATTTTCAGATACGAACCATCTTCAACGAAATACGATGAATAATTTTTATAGTTCCCACTTGGATCTTTAATGTATTTAGATGGATCAACCGGATTCCACAAACCAACGCGGGGTTGATCGGTTAAACCATTATCAAGAAAATAGGAGGCATTAAAGATCGAATATGTGGACTGATAGTCCTGTACAAAACTCTGCTCGAAAGTTTTAACTCCGTTAAAAACATCGCGACCTTCAATTCCAACGATCTGGGCTGAAAAATCAATACCTTTCCACTCTAATTGTATATCAAAACCATACTGGTATTTTGGCCAGGGATTTCCAATAAAAGTACGGTCAGCATCCGAAATCTTCCCATCACCGCTTAAATCGGTATGTTTTAAATCCCCGGGACCTGTATATTGATTATTGTAATAGGTCGTTTTACCGGCAATTTGGGTTGCTTTCGCATTCAGATCATCTATTTCCTGTTGATTCTGAATGATTCCTTCTGCAATCAACCCATAAAGCCGTCCTACCGGTTGGCCATTAACGGTTTTAAATGGTGATTGGCCACTCATAAAGTCTACGCCACCACTGTATATATATGCGGTAGGTAACCCAAGATCTATCACCTTGTTCTTATTATGTGACAGGTTGCCTGAAACACTGTAATTCAGATCACCAGTTTTATTTCGGTATGACAGGCTTATTTCCCATCCTTTGTTTGATATTTGACCGATATTGACCGGCATTGAAGTGGGATTGCTGGCAACTTTCCCAATACCCGAACCATATGGAATTGTCAGGTTGTACAACATATCTTTTGTTTGGCGGCTATAGTATTCAACCGAAGCAGTCAATCTGTTTTTAAACATACCCACATCGATACCTGCATCAAGGGTTTGTATTTCTTCCCATTTTATTGATGCATTGGCAACTTTAATCGTATTGAATCCCCCAATTTTAGTAACTTCATCAAAGCTGTGCAGAGTAAGTTGCTGATAAGAAGGCTCATAAGCAAAGTTGCCGATAGCCGAGTCATTCCCTAATTTACCCCAGCTAACCCGAGGTTTCAACACATCGATGAATTCCCAGTTCTGATTTTTGAAAAAGGGCTCTTCACTTATCTTCCATCCTGCTGATAATGATGGAAATACACCCCAACGGTTATTGGGACCGAATTTTGGAGAACCATCGCGACGGATATTTGCAGTTAACAAATACCGGTTTTTAAATGCATAATTTAACCGGCCAAATTGAGATAGATAACGACCATACCTTAACGCTCCACTGGCAATTCTATTTGGATTGGTCGATAAAGCAAACGATTCGGAAACCCGAACAGGGAAAGAGGTTGCGGTTGCTTCCAAGGAGGAAGTGTTTGACTTTTTAATTTCATAACCTGCCATAACTTTAAAATCGTGTACTTTTGCAAAAACTTTTGCATAGGTCAGTACTGAAGTCAGCACGTAGGATTCAGAATAATTCGACGATTTGGTATAGGTTTCTGACACTGGTGTCCTTGTCAGTTCGTTTTTTTCATTAAATTCGTCGTCATAGCCGGAAGCAAAACCACCAGAACCGGTTACCCTTAAATTGAGCCCGTCAATAATTTCCCAGTCGGCATAGAGATTACCTTGTAGTAACAGATCTCTGCTTTTATAATGATAGTAAGCCAGTGAGGCTACATCATTTCCACCGGAAAATTCAACTTCAGAAGGAACTCTTGCAAAAGTCCCATCATCGTTGTATACAGCCATATAGGGTAAACTGCGCCAGGGGACATTACGCGTGGCAGGATTTTGACCAACCCTTGCCATGTATAACTGATGTCCCAGAGTAAATTTCTTCCCTAATTTATATTCATTATTTAAACGTATCGAATATCTTTCCCAGAAGTTGTCCTTTTGAATTCCGTCTTCTCGTTCATACCCTGCTGACAAATAGTAGCTCACATTTTTTGTGCCACCCCGTGCTGAAAGTAAATACGATTGTTCCAGACCGGATTCGAACAACTCATCAAACCAATTCGTATTGGGTAATTCTGCCGGATTGTTCCATAAACCATAATTTTCGCCTATTCCCTGCCTGGCTCTTATATAATCTTTGGTTTCAAGCATCTTATACGATTTGCTAATATCTCTTATCCCCGTATTGGCGGTGAATTCAATAGATGCCTTTTCATTATAATTGCCCCTTTTGGTAGTGATAAGCACAACACCACCTGCAGCCTGAGCGCCATAGATTGCAGCAGCACTTGCATCTTTGATAATTTCGATTGATTCAACATCCCGTGGGTTAAATGTTGCGTTATTTTCCCTGGCTACGCCATCAATTATAAATAAAGGATTTAATCCGTTGATTGATCCCACTCCTCTAATTATTATTTCTGATGAAGAACCTGGTTTACCACTGTCTTTATTGATCATAACACCAGCCACCCTGCCTTGAAGAGCTTCAGTCACAGAACGTACCGGTAAATTTTTAATATCTTCTGATTTAACTGACACAATTGAACCTGTAAGGTCAGATTTCTTCTGTGTACCATATCCAACAGCAACTACTTCTTCAATGCCAATAGTTTCTTCCAGCAGTCTTACATTGATGGTCGATTTTCCTTCAACCGATACTTCCTGCGTTTTCATGCCCACAAATGAAAAAACAAGGACGGCGTCTGCCGGGACATTGGACAGCGAATAATTTCCGTTGGCTTCGGTGATAGTCCCGCCAGTGGTACCCTTCAAAACGACCGTGACTCCCGGCAGGGGAGAGCCGGAGGAGTCAGTCACTTTGCCGGAAACTGTTTTTGTCTGTTGGGTGATGCTACCCCCGGTTTTATTCAATAAGTCGGATGTCAACAGGATCAT
>CAZOYZ010000055.1:15400-17410 GCA_964584045.1 uncultured Prolixibacteraceae bacterium
GATGCCGAAACCTGCATCATACAAACAATTATGATCATTAATGTTAGTTTCATAATCAAAATCAATTTTTGCCACTTCCTGTTTCCGGAAGAACAGACGTTTGTAATTTTTTTCATAAATTTGAATGATTTTTAGTTAATAAATGGTGTTACAGCACCGTTTCTTATTTTTAAAACTCACTGGCCGGTCAGGATGTTACAGCATCTACCGGCTTTTTAAATTCATTTTAGATCGATTTTCCTCCTTTCATTTTCTAATTCTTATAGATTTTTATTGTTTGTCCTTTTATTTCATACCTGATCGGAAGGGTATGTTCAATCACTTCCATAATTTCAAGTACCGATTCATTTTTAATGGTACCGGAATAATGGAATTTCAGTATTTCCGGATTTTCGACATCGATATCAATACCGTACCTGCGCTCCAGAAGGACGATCAGTTCATTCAAACTCATTTTTATAAATTCCAGTTTATTATCTTTCCACGAAGTAAACAGACGGGTATTAACGGACTTAATCCGGAGTTCATTGGTTTCTTTATTAAAGACCAGTTGTTCTCCCGGTTTGAGGTAAATATCTTCCGGCAACCTGAATTTCCCGGAAGAATTAACCCGGACAATTCCTTTTTCGAGTGTTGTCTCTACCCTTGAATCAGCGTCATAAGCTTTCACATTAAACTCTGTACCAAGAACATTCACCTCATAAAAAGATGTATGGACAACAAATGGTCTGTTCTTCGCATGTGATACACTGAACCAGGCTTCACCCTGAAGAAAAACTTCCCGTTGCCCGGCGTGCGGATCAACCGAGTAGCGGATTTCCGATCCTGCATTTAGACAAATGAGCGTACTGTCAGGTAATATCAGTTTGGAGACAGACCCTTCGGGGGCAATGGCCGTACAATAAACAGGTTCCGTTTTCGAAAAATCAGGAATCAGTAAACTCCCGATAAAAATGCCGATCATTAAAACAGCTGCGATCCGTGCAATCGTTTTCCATTCTATATTTCTGCCTTTTCGCATTTTCCTGTTGACCTTTTTTGCCCTGGAAACAAATTTTTTCCACTCATTTTCAGTGTCAGCAATTTTTGAAGCATCTGACACAGAAGCTTCCCACAAATCTTTAATTTCCGAATAATAACGGGCATTTTCCTTTGAATCCGAAATCCAGTCGGATAATTCTTTCACTCCCTCCTGGCCGAGTTCCCCGTCAAGATATGCAATAATCTTTGTTCGTATTGGGTTCTGTGATTCCATAACTATACTTTCAGAGGCTATGACACCCCAGGAACAAAAATCCCTACCAGTAAATCGTTTTTTTAAATATTTTTCAGAAGGATAAGCAATAAAATACTCATGTAGTCAGATAGTTCTGTCCTTAAAACCTGTATTGCTTTTGAAATATATTTTTCAACCATTTTTACAGAAACCCCCATTTTATCAGCAATTTCCTTATTTTTCAAATGATCTTGCCTGCTCATTTTGAAAACTTCGCGACATTTTTCCGGCATCGAATCAATCAGTATGGCTATTTTCTGTTCCATTTCCTGTTCCAGCAGGCTATAAAACGGATCGTTAAAATCGGAAAAAACCGCTTTTTCGGCAGTTTCTATTTTTGAAATCAAATCTTCCCTGACCGATTGTTTTACCTGAAGATGACGATTGTAATTTAAAGCTTTATTCCTTACTGCCTGAAAAAGATAAGCTTTGGGAGAATCGTGAATGGTTATCGTTTCTGATTTTTCCCAGAGGGCCAGGAAAGCATCCTGAACGATATCCTGTGCTGCTGATAAGTCGCCTGTGAATTTCCGTGCAAACAACACTAACCGGCCATGATACCTGAAGAATATTTCTTCAAAAGCTTTTAGCTCTTTTCTTTTTAAGCCAATAAGTAATTGTTCTTTATGATCATACATTTTCATAATCAACGGATTCTATCCGGCATCCGATTTCCTTTCCTGAAAAGGCAATGCCCATCAGGATGATTTTCCTGCTGCAGGCGAAGCAGGCTT
>CAZOYZ010000056.1:0-1612 GCA_964584045.1 uncultured Prolixibacteraceae bacterium
CCTGCGCGTCAGTAATAGTTCCCTGGGTGGTGCCTTTTACAACTATCGTGACTCCGGGTAAGGGAGCACCGGAAGAGTCGGTGACCTTGCCGGAGATTGTTTTTTGCTGCTGTCCTTGCTGAGCATTCACAGGATCTTCGCTTTTCTTAACAACAATGAACCGGTCCATAACTTTATAGGTTAGTCCCGTTCCTGATAAAAGCTCGTTCAAAACGTCCTCAATTTTTCCGTTATCAGCCTTGATCGAAATGCCGGTCACATTTCTAACCTCGTCATTGTTGTAGTAAAAATAGTATTCCGACTGATCTTCAATTTGTTCCATAGCTTCAATCAGCGTGCCATTTTTTAAGTTCAGGTTTAACTTACCGGCTTGCGAGAAACCAGCCGCGCTTGTTCCCAACACAAATGCCAAAATTAAAATACAGGTCAGTTTCATAATACGTAGCAATTTTTGCAATAACCACACTGGGTTATTAAAGTCACGATGTTTTTTCATAAATTTGTGTAGTTTAATAAAACAATTATTGTTTTTATTCAGGCGATGAATTGGGTCTCAATCACTTCATCGCCTTTTTTATTTATTCTTGCTTTTCGGTTATTATTAATTTACTTCTCTTATCGGGTTTTATGATATATTCAAACCGGATCGGAGCGGTCATTTCCAAAACATCAATGATCTGGTCAATCGGTTTATTACGAAGTATGGTTCCTGTAATTAAGTGTCCTTTCAGCTTTTCATTTTCAAAACTGATCTCCACATTATACCACCGCTCCAGCTTTTTTGCAAGATCTTCGAGCCTTTCCTCTCTGAAATTCAGGACCCCGTCTTTCCAGTTTGTATACGCAGACGTGCTTACATGTTGCACACGAATGCCCTGATCCGGCGTCTGATAAGCCATTTGCCCGGGAAGCAATTCCCCGATCTTATTCCCGCTTGTATTGTTTAACCGGACTTTCCCTTCAACCAGAACGACCGACCGGACCGGATCGTCAGGATAGGCCGAAACATTGAATGAAGTCCCCAAAACTTCGACTTCCATTTGCCCGGCCTGAACTTTAAAGGGCAGTTTTTTATTTGGGGTAACTTTGAAAAAGGCCTCTCCTTCCACATAAACTTTTCGCTCGCCCGCATCAAAATGATTGGGATATCTGAATTTTGTACCGGAATTCAGCCACACTTCCGTGCCGTCAAAAAGGGTCAAATGGTTTGTTTGTCCGTAGGTAACGTCAATTTCGGCATATTGAACAGGGATATCCGGGGTCAGCAGAGTCGAATGAAACACATTCCCAAGGAAAAATACCAGCATCAGAGCAGCCGCATAGGCCAGCATACTCACTGCCTGTTTTCTGATCCTGGACTTACGTATATAAGGCACTATTTTATCCCAGGAAGAATTTTTGTCGAAACGGCGGATCTGCTGCATTTCTTTTACACCGGAATGAATGACTTCCATCCGGTTGAGTAACTTTTTCTTCTGCTCATCCTGAACCAGTTTTTCAAGCTGGGTCAATTCATCTGCTGATAGTTCACGGTTGAGTTTTCCGCCGATTAAAGACCATATTTCATTTTCAGGATCCATATTTGTTGTCATCTTTCATATACTACGACGCC
>CAZOYZ010000056.1:1712-17079 GCA_964584045.1 uncultured Prolixibacteraceae bacterium
CTTTGCTCCGGTATCTTATTGATCGCCGTATACAGGTTCGCATAAAAATCCTGTTCGGTAGTCATTTCATCCGTCATCTCCGGGATCTTGCCGGTCTCCATAACCGGTTTATTTTTATCTTTTCTGAGATGACTCACCAGTTGATTACGAAGCATTAAAAAGAGATACGACTTCAAGGACTTTTCAATGACAATTTTTCCCCTCCGTTCCCAAAGTTTGATAAAACAATCCGAAACGAGTTCTTCGGCAATAATTTCATTATGAAGGTGCTTATTGGCCCATACGCACATCGGATGATAGTATTTATCATGTAAAAAGCGGAGTGCATTGACTTCGCCGGCGATGAAACTATTCCAAATGATCCGGTCTTCCATGGGCATTTTGCGGTAGTCTAAAGATCAATCTGTGCAAATATAGTAAAGTAACACCTGTATAGCCATTCCAGTCAAAAATCTTAAAGCTGTATAGCTATTTCAGGAAGGACAGTTTAAAAAAACGTTTTCACCGCTATACCCAACCCAAGGATCAGCGAAGGAGCACCGAACGATCACCGAAGGATCACACAACAAAAACTCTCCGAAGTTGTCACAGGGGTATGGGTGTCGGTTATATCGATATTTCATATTTTTCCATTTTTCCTCAGATATTTTATTTTATCTTCTGCAGCTTTTAAAACATCCATTGCTGAAACTTCATCAAGAATTTCGTAAGCGATATTCTCGCTTAAATATTCAACCATTAATTCTTTTTCGTTCAAATCCAGGGCCTTTGCAATCTTCTCTACTTGTTCGCGTCTTGCTTTTCTCGCACCTCGTTCTACTTTGCTTAATATAGCTGTGTCCACATCAATTAAAGCAGCCAGTTGTCGCAAAAGCATTCCTTTTTCTTCCCGCTTCTTCCTTATGATGTCACCAAACTTATTCATTTGAATTTCAATTCTTGACTTTATTTGTCAAATGTACGAAATATTCCTTTTCTAAGAAAGTATTATGCTGGATTTTTCAACGAATCCCCGGTCCGGCACCTCCGTTTAAGTAACTGTCGACGCCAGCCTCAAAATCTTTATTCCACACTCCCATAATCACCTTTGTATTCCAAATTATCCATAACTGTTACTCCTCTTTTGGTTTAACAAAGCCGATAGCTCGTTTCGGGGTACCGGATGATTGGTTTATCTGCTTTTGCTTGGCGGCCAATTCAGAGAGGGCCAGATAGATATCATCAAACTCTTTTTGGTCTTCTTCGCTCAGGTCATTGATCGCTTTCCATAAGTCGGAAATTTTCCTCGACTATCCTCACTTTCTAAGGTCACAATTTGTGACCTTTCATTGAGTATCAGATAATTATATTCATCATTAGCGAGTTCAAACATGAAATCATCCGGGAATCTTTTGATATTCCGGCGAACAGCCTGTTTAAGAGCTTTTGTAGGCACTTCATACATAGCAGCCAAATCGAAGTCCAGCATCACCCTGGTACCCCGGATCTCGTAAATTTTGCTTTGGATGACTGATAGCTCCATAGGGATGATCATCAATGTAAATGAAATTCTTCAGGAATACCAAAAAGCTGATGATGCGGTCGTGGTCATAACGGCGCTGCAACAAAGCTTTGGCAATGGTAAGCCTGTCCTCGCCCAACTCCCTGTCGGGAACCTTTCCCTCCAACAGGAGCATTGAGGCTGATATAAGCCAGGCGGTTTAACACATCAGCGAAGTATTCGAAGGTGTTTATCCCGTTGAGCCTGCATGAGCAAGCAAGCGAATAAATCAGTGCCGTTCTTTCTGCTCCGGCATGGCTTCCGCAGAACAGGGGATTCTTCCGGCTCAGGCTGATGTAGCGCTGCAGCCGTTCAGCCAGGTTATCCAAAAGTTTTGATATTTAATGCAAAGGGCTATTCGAAATGTCAAAGTCAAACAGAAGGTACCGGAAAGCTTCCGTTCAAAACGGAGTGCCGAGATATTCGCGGCATTGTGCTCTGTTGTTGACACGATCATCAAAAAAGGAGGAAATTCCTTTCGGATCAATCCGATTTGCTATAAACATTGCTGTCAGTAAAAACGCTCCCCTGACCAACAGCCAGAGATAGTATCTTTCAGGCCTGAGTTGTTACGTCCCCGAAACCAAAGGAATACCACTTGAAGAAATGGAAGGTCGGATGTACCTGGACTACTTCTATGATTTCTATATATCTGAGAAATAGACAACTATAACTTCTCTATCTCTTTTATGGAAAGTTTGGTAAGCCTGGCAATCTGTTCAACGGAGATTCCGTCTTTTCTCATTTCACGGGCAATGGCCATCGCTTTTTCGCGTTTACCTTCCCGTCTGCCTTTCAGCTGGCCTTCTTGCCTGCCTTCCAGCCGACCCTGATGCCTTTCCTGCCGTTTTATTACTTCTATGACTCCCATACCGATGATTCCTCCTGTTAACTTTTCAATCTGTTCATCAAAGATACGATTTATTTCCTGATCATCAATGTAAATGAAATTCTTCAGGAATACCAAAAAGCTGATGATGCGGTCGTGGTCATAACGGCGCTGCAACAAAGCTTTGGCAATGGTAAGCCTGTCCTCGCCCAACTCCCCGTCGGGAACCTTTCCCTCCAACAGTGACTTTTGGCAGGCCAGCACCACCAAGGCAAAGGGATTATCCATCGCCAGCAGTTCCGCCTCCCCGTGGTCAAAGATGTGGTAAGCGCGATAACAGAAACGGATAGATGTATCGATGACCTGATAGCAATACTCCGATGGCCTGTGTTGATTTCTGTCACCCGTAAAAACGGCTATGGTCTCTACCGGTACATGGTACCTGTCGAGCAGTCGGTAGTGGTACTGGAAAATACGGAAAGCGAAATCGTGCTGACTGCCACCTTCTATTTCCGTATGCAGGAGTATCCATTTTTCCGTGCCGTCTTTCAGATAGATTTTCACCAACAGGTCTGCCACACGCTTGCCTTTCCTGCGTTCCCTCTCGGGAATGATGGCATACAATTCTTTGTCCATGAATGTCAGGCCGCGGGCAAAGTCAAACAGGTCGTCCGCCTGAGGGTAAAGGAACCGGAGGAATTCGACAAACCAGTCCTCGAATGCGCCTTTGAGCAGTTCGTCATTTTGTTTACGTAATTTCTTCATATTGATTAGATTGATCATTAGGCATACAGCAAACTTAGTTATAGCCGGCGTTAAAAACAAGCATAATAGTCCGGGAATGTGTCGAATAGACATGCATCTCCATATCCGGGAACAACTTTACAATGTCGCTGCCATATAAGCGCCTAAGTATAAAGAAAAGACGATTGCTGCCCTGCTATTCATAGTAAAGCGCCTCAAAAGTCCTGACTTACACAAAATCAGCAAGATATTATATTATGCCGATCAGAAGCGTCTGGTTAAATACGGGACTCCGATTACCGGAGATTTTCACAATGCAATGAATTATGGACCGGTTCCTTCGAAAACTTATGACATCTTAAAAGCGGTAAGGGGAGATAGCTTTTCCCAAACAGATGAGTTTAATAAATACTTCACTGTTGATAATTCATACATAGTTAAAGCATTAATAGATCCTGATTTGGATGAGTTCTCGGAAAGCGATATTGAATGTTTGACAGAGTCATTAAATGAAAACGGGCACCTGGGGTTTCATGAATTAGTTAGAAAATCCCACGGCAAGGCTTATGAAAAAACTACAAAAAACAGCACAATCCCTATTGATGAGATAGCTAAAGAAGGAGGAGCGAACAATGAAATGCTCAAATATATTAACGCGATAGCAGAGAACAGTAATGTATTCTGTTAAAAACGCTTCTCGTGCCCTCCTTATCCTCAAATTTCCCCACGAATAGCCATTATACCATTTCCTGATGATCGCCAGCAACTTCCTTGTCCATATCAAAACATTGAACATTTACACACACCATCCCGATCCGGATTAATGAGAAGTTTAATCCTACATCCCTACCTCACTCAAGAAAATTATAATATTTTCTATAATATTCTCCATGTGTTCCGAAGGAGTATGCCCTGCCCCCTCTATCGCAAACACCCTGTTTTTTACTCCAACACTGTCCAATGCCCCGGACAACCGCCGGCAGTTGATAAATGGAACAACCGTATCATTCGTACCATGAATAAATATGGTTGGGGGATCATTTACATCTAAGATCTTATCTATTCGCAATTTGTCAGGACTCCCCCACAAATTAATAAAGGCAATTAAACCACTTTTATCCCAAGGAGAAGTCCTGGTGGCATCTTTGTAGCAAAGATTAGCAGATAAAATACCCCCCGCAGAACCCCCTCCAATGGCGATACAATTTTTATTAATGCCGTATATTTCATTGTTCTTCCGAATCCAGTCAAGAGCCTTCATGATGTCCTCCATCGCATCGTTTATAGTGCCGGTCATATCTTCTGCCGGATTCCGGCGTAGTCGATAATTTGCCGATACAGAAACATATCCCCTTTGAGCAAAAGCATAAGCAAGCGACTTGATATAACCTTGAGTTTTTGTACCTTCGGTAAAACCGCCACCATGCACCCATAAAATTGCAGGTCGTTTTTTTTCCTTGTCTCCATAGGGACTATAAATATCCAAAAAAAGTTTTTCTGAATTTTTCTTCTCATTAATTACTTCGGCAAAAAAAATGTCCTTTACTATTTCAACACTGTCGAAGATTGGACTTATGTATCTTAATGTGTCATCCTTTGCATAACAGTAGAATTTCTGCCGCTGTTCTGTCTTGCCCGCTATTATAAAAATTAGTAGGGGTGAAAATAAAAGTACTACAGTTGTTTTTTTTAAAATGAATTTCATGATCATTTTGATTTAATCAGATTATTCTTGATAATAAGTTATTTCCCTCTCCTTAGTTCCAGACACAGTCGTTCCCAAATTAGATTCAGCATTATTGAAGTTGCTGTAACGTTCATCAATCCACTTTGCCCAGCCCTTGTCCTACTTGCAGACGAAAATTGGGATTCCCCTCCCAGTCAAACGTTTATTGAAGTATCCACTTAACGTTTTATAAAATTCCCTTTCAACCTGATATTTTCGGACGAACTTCCGACCATTACCTCAAATTCCCCGGGTTCTACAATTAGTTCCATATCGGAACTGATGAAAGCCAAATCGTCGGGAGTAAGTTTAAATTCTACTGTTTCCCGTTCTCCCCGGGCCAACCAAACCTTTCTAAAGCCTTTGAGTTCAAAACATGATGTGACTACCGAACTGATTTTGTCACTGATGTATAACTGCACAACCTCTGCGCCTTCACGCTTCCCTGTGTTTTTAATATCCATTCTGACAAAAACATCGGACGCCGGCCCCTCATTTTCCTGGCCGATATAAAGGTTGCTGTACTCAAACTCTGTATAGCTCAATCCGTAACCAAACTCGTATAACGGGGACATGGGCATATCCCTGTATCCTTCATGGTTTCCCAAGTATTTTTTCGCAGGGCTATGGTTATAATATACCGGGAGTTGCCCCGAATGCCTGGGGACGGTTATGGACAAGCGCCCGCTGGGGTTGTAATCGCCAAAGAGGATGTCGGCTATGGCATCGCCTCCTTTTTCTCCTGGAATCCAGGCTTCCACGATTGCTTGAACGTTCTCCGAAACCCACCTTGTTGACAGAGGCCGCCCATTGATGAGAATAACAATAGTAGGTGTCCCGGTGGAATGGACTGCGCGTATAAGTTCTTCCTGTAAACCTGTTAAATCCAGGCTGGCCATATCTTTCCCTTCACCAACCGTGCCAATACTATTCCCTTGGCTGTCGGTTGCGTGCCATTCATTTTCGCCCACCACGACGATGGCTACTTCAGCTCCTTTCGCTGCTTTACGGGCTTTTTCTATTTCATTAAGACCAGTTTTCAGGACATCGCAGCCTTTCACATAGCTCACTTTTGTGGATGCCGGGACTTTATTTTTTATCCCGTCAAGTACAGTAACAATATCCTGCAAAACGGATAAAGAAGTGTAATCTCCCAATTGGTTCCGTTCATTATCGGCATTCGGACCGATTACTACTATTGATTTTATCTTTTTATCCAGTGGAAGCAAGTTGCCTTCATTCTTTAACAAAACAATCCCCTCTTTTGCAGCCTGAAGTGCCAGTGCCTGGCTCTCAGGGGTGTGGCTTGTTTTTACAGCCTTTCCCGGATCTATATAGGGATCCTCAAAAAGCCCCATTTGGAATTTCAGCCTCAGAATCCTTTCCACAGCCTGGTCGATTTTACTTATATGGACTTTGCCCTCCCTTACATTTTCGGCCATGGGCGCCATGTAGGCGGGTTCATAAGTTATCCCCACATCGACCCCCGCATTGATTGCTCTAATGCCTGCTTCTTTTTGATTATCGGCGAGCCTTTCCTGGACAATAGTGGCAAAACCGGATCCTTCACTCATAACCAGACCCTTGAACCTCAGCTCTTCCCTCAAAACATTTGTAAGCAATTTCTCTGAAGCATGCGCAGGTATGCCGTCTACTGAAGGGTAGGTTGCCATCACGCCAAGCGCCCCGGCTTTTTTAATTCCTGCCTCCCAGGGCGGCAGGAATACTTCACGGAGCTGCCGCTCTGATATTTCCATCGGGCTGCGTTCATACCCTCCTGTGCCCTGGCTTTGCCCCGGGAAATGGCACAGGCCGGCAATGGCTTTTTCTTTTGATGAGATGTCTTCGCCCTGCACCCCTTTTACGATGGATTCAGCAATCCTCGAACAAAGATACGGGTCCTCGGAATACCCTTCCATATTTCTCCCCAGGCGGGGGTCGCGGTTGGGCTCGATGACCAAAGTATATAGTTGGTGTACACCTATACTCCTGGCTTCTTTTGCCGCTGCTGAATATATTTTCTCTATCAGTTCCATATTCCAGGCACTACCGATTGCCAGGCCTTCAGGGAAGATTGTAGCTCCGGACGCTCTTAGTCCATGCGTGCCTTCTTCAATAATAAAAAGCGGTATGCCCAACCTCGTTTCCTCACGGGCAATCTTTTGGAGCCCGTTAATGAATTCGGACTGTTGTTTTGGGCCGTTGTGTAACATTTTATCAGGAATACCATAAAAACCGCCACCCGGGCCGACCCCGTTAGTGAATGTTCCCCGGGCAAACTGTTTGCATCCCTCCATTTTCTCTTCGATGCTTTCACCCAGTTCTTTAACAAACAGGGCCGGCATATTCAGTTGGCCAATTTTTTCTTCCAGTGTCATTTTTGAAAGAAGGTCCCTAACCCGCTTTTCTGTTGGTTGACCGGGATTACTTTTCGTATCCTTATCTTTCCCCTCAAAAGTATGCCAGATAATTCCCAATGTGAGAATTAGTATAATTCCGACTATCCTGTTAAGTATTACCGGGATCTTCATTTTTATTTTTTATTTTGATATGGATTGTTTATGCCCTTTAAAAATCTGTCAATACCTATAATATGACTTGAGGGGAAGAAGTATAAAACTAACAGTGCTGCCATTTCAATCAGGTTCTTATTAACAATCCAATAACTTCCTTCAGCGTAGGTACTGACTTCTAAGCTGGCAAAAGGTGGATATGCGAGATAATAAAGTGACAACATGATCATTCCTGATATTTTACAAGGTTTTGACAATAAGCCGATAAACAAACCAAACCCGATTAAAACTAATCCCCATGCATTGAGAATATCAACAATATTCATTATCGGTTCAGAATGTGCCATTCTTTTAAAAACAAGAGAAAGCGGCCCCACTGATCCAAGTAGATATCCTTTTGCTGTCCAACCGGGAGTATAAAATTTTACTAATCCTTCATACAAAAAATGCCAACCGATCAGAACCCTCAATAACGTTAAGGCGAAAACCTGCCAGGTCGAATATTTATCCTGTGTCTTTTTGTTATTCACAATAAATTCTTGATTTTAAGTTTAACCAATAATTGCTTTTTCATTTATTCTATCCCACCGAACCTGTTTTTTATGAATATAAGCCAGATTAGCAAGGTTAAACGTTACTGCTTCCTCAAAACCCATATCAATATTGCAACTTGTTTCTCCTTGCCCCCGGATCGCATCCACCCACTCTTTAAGGTGCAGTGAAGTCGCATCAACTATTTTTCCATCGATATAAGTAGGTCCATAGCCACCTTTCATATAAGCTTTAGAAGTTGCGGAAGTAATTGCATCAATATTGGAACTGGGGTCATAGTAATAAAACGGATCGGATGGAGAGGTCTTAATATCTTTGTACCGCTCCGAATTACGATCTTTAAACAACATGATTGCCCTGTCGATATCCATTGTGGCTTCAGAGCCTAATATACGCGATTGCTGATAAGTCTCGTTTTTTAATGTGCCATTATAAGTCATTGTCAGCCCCCGTTCAGGATAATTAAAAACGGCGTTGAATATATCAGGCATGTCGCCATGATGCTTATAATAATATTGTCCCCCTGCAGCAACAACTGTCTCAGGAATGCCCAGTCGTAAAATCTGGTTTATGCAATCATATTGATGTGAAAAGTCATTTCCGGTTATACTTGTCCCATAGTCGCTGTAGCGTTGCCAGCTAAAATACCTTTTCAAGTCGAACTCGTGCCAGGGTGCATTGCCAAGGAATTCTGCCCAATTGATGTTGTCCTTATTCCCCAACCGATGGTCAAATGCATCATCCCTGATCCATGCCCCAAAAATGGTGTTCCTGTTTGTGTAAGTCTGAACCATATTTACGTTCCCTAAAACACCTTTCAGGTATAATTCCCGTGCTATTTTAAAGCTCATTTGCTGGCGGTTCTGGTGTCCCAGTTGGAAGACAACGTTTGTGGATTTTATCATATCCCTTAGCTTAACAGCGTCTTCAATACTATGAGCCATTGGCTTTTCCAGGTAAACATGTATGCCTGCTTTTGCTGCGTCGATCGCAATTTGTGCATGGGTATGGTCGGCAGTCGCAATTATTATTGCGTCAATCTCATTACCGGCAATCATCTCCCGGTAATTTGGGTAAATTTTTGCAGGCTTTGCTTTTCCTTTGCCACTCTTGCTGCGAATAAGACTTTTCGAGATTTCGACTCCTCTTTGGGCATGGATTTCGAATGTATCGCAAATCCCGCCAATTTCTACATTTAAGTCTTCGTTTTCAGCATAAGTTGTCCTGAAATAGTTGTTATACTGCCCATTTACAGTATTTTTCTCTATTATTTCAGGATGGGCATAGCCCAGGGATAATAATAAATCTTCCCCGCGCCAGCCAACTCCGACCAAACCTATGCGTAACGTATTGTTGTTCTCTCCGGTTGGAGGGTTAAGCTTCTGAGTTGGAGCTTCGAGCTTGTCAATCCTTAATACCGTCAGGTAGTCATCGCCTTTTTGACTAATTTCTTTTGTAATATTACTTTTAAAAGCAAAAGCAAAATAACCCAAAAACGGTAGTGTAGCTAATCCTTTTAAAAAATCTCTCCGCTGTAATTTATTCATATTTTAAATTTAGTCTCTTGAATGATTCAGCACATTCCTCTTCCGTGGTTTACATATTCAGTAACAGAGAGTATGATCCCCCTATACTAAACTGAAAAATAAAGGCAGGAGAAAAACAATGAATTACTGTTTTCTTTTCCCTGCCTTATTTTATTCTAATTCAGAGATTTTAATTATAACCTGGATTTTGAGGCATTAAATTCGGGTTTCGGTCTAATTCATCCTGAGGTAATGCTAACAGGTAATCTTTTGAAGATGTAAAGTTTGAGTGAGATTCAATTGAATTCACCCCTTTAAAAACCTGATCGCCCAACTGACGACGTTTAATATCGTACCAACGCTTGCACTCAAGAGGAAATTCCATCAACCTTTCCTTCAATACCGCATTGATAAAATCTGCTTTGGACATACCTGTCTGAAGGTTGGCAGGAACATTCCCTCCAAAACGAGCCCTTTCCCTGACCTTATTAATGTATTCGTAGGCCTTCGCAGTGGGGCCATTATTTACCTCTGTCAATGCTTCTGCAGCAATCAGGTAAACTTCTGAAAAACGGAAAATTGGCCAATTCGCTGAAGTGTAGCTACCATCACTTGAAGCTTTAGCACCCGGGTACAGACAAAATTTACCAAAATGGATGCGAGGGATCGGCCAACTTGTATAAGGGGTCATTACTCCATTAACCAGTGTTTCTGTTACAAAGGTTGTTACTTTGCGGTGATCGCCTGTTTCGTATAAATTATATAAACCAGGTGATGGGACAACAACACTCCACCCGTTCATCTTTGCCCCGGAAACACCGGTCATTGGTGCCCAAAAATTGTAAGATTTCGAATATCCGCCCTGAAAGTCAACTGTCCAGATATGTTCTGCCTGATCCCCGTTGTCGCCTTTCCAGAGTTCAGTAAAATCATTCACCAACGCATAACCATAGGTTGAAGCATTATTGATAACATCTTCGGCATATTGAGCAGCTTTTTCGTATTGTCCCAGTGTTAAATAAATTGATGCGAGCAAAGTTTTTGCAGAACCTTTAGTGGGGCGGCAACGAAGATTGTTGGCGTATTTATCCGGCAAATTTTCCGCAGCATATTCACAATCAGCAATCATATTTTGCCATACTCCTGAAGCCGTTGTTTTGGAAATATTTGCAACTGAAGCCGGTTCGGTTACAAAATCCGCGATATAGGGTATGTCGCCAAAAAGCTGTACCAGATAGTAATAACAAAGCGCTTTTAAAACCATTGCTTCAGCCTTTAACTGTTTTGCTTTAGCCCCATCTCTGTTAGGAATAGATTCAGCTCCAACCAGTGCAGCATTTGCAATTCCAATCGATTTATACAATTCGGGCCAGATCGCATTTGTCAAGCCATTATTTGCGTCCGAGTTAAAGCTGTTCAACTGGATCCGCGCCGCAGCAGTACCAAGGTCGCCAATATCACATGCATCATCTAATAGTATCATCGTTAATGGCAGTGCGCGGCCAAATAAAGGTTCCCTGGCAAACCTTGAGTATACGCCTAATACCGCGGCCTCCACTTCTGTTTCTGATTGGAAATACGACTCCGGAGCTAATACTCCAATTGGATGTTCTTCAAGATCATAGCAGGATGCGATACTAAAAATTAAAGCAAAAACTGCTATAATTCTATATAAAATATTCCTTTTCATTTCTGTTTAATTTAGCATGATTAAAAAGCAAGATTAAGCCCAAAAGTTACCGACCTTGTACCGGGGTATGAACCATAATCCAATCCCGAACGAGTATTACCATCATTGTAACTGACGTCAGGATTATAGCCGGTATATTTTGTGATAGTCCACAGGTTTTGCCCACTAACATAAAAACGCAATTTTTCGACACCTATCTTCCCAATAATATTCTTTGGTACGTTGTAGCCTAGTGAGATATTTTTTAAACGAATATAAGAACCATCCTCTACCCACCGGGAAGATGTAATTGAGCTATACATGGCTGCTTTAGGTATATCGGTATCTGTATTGGTGGGAGTCCATCTGTTCAGTACAGTTGCCATTTGGTTTTCTTTTCCGTTACACCATTCCAGTTCCATCCGGGTAAAATTCATGATGTCATTTCCGGTTACTCCCTGAAAAAAGACATTTAAGTCGAAATTCTCATACTGCAAGGTATTGTTTAGTCCAAAAATAAAATCAGGATGTGGATTGCCTATGATGGTACGGTCGCTGCTATTAACGACGCCATCGGGTTCCATAACCAGATTATTCCCTGCATCGCGACCCGCTATGTCCCTGTAAACGGGGGCTCCGGTTTCTTTATTCACACCATCATAAATATATCCGTAGAATGAACCAACCGGGGAACCTTCGGTAAGTATGTTCGTTTCATCGCCGACAATATGACTTGGCCTCCACTTTTCTATCACATCACCTGAAGGGAGTACTAAAATCTTATTCCGGTTAAGCGAAAGATTGAAGTCGGTTGACCAAATGAATTTGTTTTTCTTCAGGTTAACCGTACTTAAATCAAACTCGAATCCTTTATTTTCCACAGATCCAATATTCTTAAGGGTTGTATAATACCCTGAATATTCGGGAAGAGGAACTTCATAGAGCAGATCTTCTGTTTTCTTGTAATAATAATCTGCGGTTAAACTTACCCGTCCGTTCCATAACCCAATGTCAAGTCCGATATCTGTTTGTTTTGTGCTTTCCCATGACAAGTCGGCATTTGCAACTGTATTTGGAATCACCGCACTAACAAAGACTTCATTAATTATTGCTTGCGTAGCGACAAAGGTTGCCAAAGATTTGTACATCCCTATCTCAGTATTACCTGTTACACCATAACTTGCCCTGAATTTCAACTGGCTAATATCGGCTAGTGACTGCATAAAAGGTTCTTGCATAATATTCCATGCAAAAGCCCCGGATGGAAAGAATCCCCATTTATTATTTTCTCCAAATCTCGAAGAGCCGTCATATCTTCCTGTAAAAGTGAATAAGTACCTGTTTTTAAAATTATAATTCACCCGACCAAAATATGATGCCAATTCCCATTCGGTTAAATCTGAATAACCTATTTGAGGCGAAGAACCTCCATCCAGATTCCAAAAAAGGAAAGAATCAGTTATGAAGTTTTGAGTTCTGGTAGTCCAGTATTCCCCTCTGTTTGAAGTGTAGGAATAACCTGCCAACAGGGTCAATACGTGCATTTCATTTAATGTTTTATAATATGAAAGATAGTTTTCATTCGAAATTAAAGTTGATTTAGTGGCACCGATAGCAGCATTACCACCTACACTTTTCCCATCGACAAGCGTTTTAGGGACATACGATCCATCCCGGCTATTACCGGTTCGCACATCTAAAGTTGACTTAAACACCAACCCGTCCAGAAGCGTCAAATTGATGTAACCAGTTCCCTGAAACATATCATCAACTGATTCACTCACATTTTCCATTGCATTTGCATATGGATTATCATACGGATCACCAAATGGTGACACGGTGTAGGAACCATCTTCGTTGTATATCCCGATGGTAGGAGCAATAGTTAAAGCTCCCGATACCACATTATATTGTTCCTGGCTTTTAATACCGTTTTGCAAAGTTCTCCTGTAAAACATCTTTGCGCCGATATTTAAGCTTTTCCCGGCATCAAAATCAAGGTTGATTAATCCGGTATACCGTTTGTAATCCGAATTGATCACTATCCCGTCCCAATCGTAATAACCCAAAGAGGTATAAAACTTAAAATTCTCTTTACCACCTGATGCCGATACCTGATGATTCTGAATGCTTCCATCCCTGAATATAATATCTTGCCAATTAGTACCTTCGCCCAAACTTGAGGGATCAGCAAATGGGGCAGTGCTTCCTGTATTTATACGGGCTTCATTGATATACTCTGCGAATTCGGCAGCATTTAGCACGTCTAATGTTTTAGATACTTTATCAAAACTATAAGATGAGTTCAGCTCGATCTTTGTATCCCCTTTTTTACCTGATTTGGTAGTGATTAAAACAACCCCATTAGCGCCACGCGAACCGTAAATTGCTGTAGATGAAGCATCTTTCAAGATTTCAATTGATTCAATATCTTCAGGAGGAGGCACGGAACCACCGGCAAAACCATCAATTACGTAAAGCGGGGCACTACTTGCATTAATTGAAGTTCCCCCGCGTATTCGGATGCGAATATCACCCCCTGGTTCACTGCCATTCCTGGAAGTAATCTGAACCCCTGTCGCCCGACCCTGTAATGCCTGATCAATTCCAGCGGAAGGGAAAGCTGTTAAGTCATCTGATGAAACAGAAGCAATTGAACCTGTCAAATCACTTTTTTTCATGGTTCCATAACCAATTGCAACTACTTCTTCTATCCCAACAGTTTCTTCTTCCATGGTCACATTAATGACAGTCTTTCCGGCGACCGGCAATTCCTGTGTTTTCATCCCCACAAACGAAAAAACCAACGTAGCATCTCCCGAGACATTCTGCAGTAAATAATTCCCTGCAGCATCAGTGATAGTTCCCTGAGTAGTGTTCTTAATCACCACCGTAACTCCGGGCAAAGGGGCACCGGAAGAATCAGTCACACGGCCTTTTATTTGAATTGGTCCTTGCTCAACCTTAGAACCTGATCCCGACGTCTCTTTTGCATAAAGAAATACCTGCCGGTCCTGGATGCGGTAAGCGACATTCGTTCCTGTGAACAACTGCTGAAGGACTTCCTCAATATTTTGACCCTTCACATCGATTGACCTTTTACCCAGTGAATTAATGATGTCACCATCGTAGATAAACAAGTAGCGACTAGTGTTTTCGATGGACAAAAGGATGTCGCTTACAGACGAATTTTGCAATTGAAGATCAATCTTCGTTTGTTGCGACCAGGACTTTGCCGAAACCGCTAAAGTCCCCGCGAGCATGAACAGAGATAATAGTCTCATAATTAAAAACAGAACTTTTAGCTTTTTCCAACAGATTGGAAATGCATAATTCATTACTTTTTTCATAACTTTGGTCTACTTTTAAAATTAATATGATGCCATTCGGCATGATGAAGACCGGTCAATGCTTCCAACATTGGCCGGTCCGTTTTTTATTCATACAGGATGTAATTGCGCTCCCCTCCTTTCGTGTATTTCATTTTGACCATTTCTGCGATTCCTGCAATAATCGGCTCAGGATCGGCTGTCAGATCCAGTTTACCGTTAATGTTCAGTCGACGGATGTCTCCTTTTACGTTGATCTGTACATTATAATAGCTGGAAACCCTCTTCAGGAGCGATTCAACATTCCCGTTTTCAAATTCAAGATACCCGCTGACCCATGAAATGTGGTTTATCAGGTTGCCGACCGGTTTAACATGAATGCGATCACGATCGTTTGTAAGGCTGGCAATCTGATTGGGCCTCAACAAAACAGGAACAGAAAAAGGCGAATTATTCAGGTTTAAACTAACTTTTCCTTCTACCAGCATGGTATTGTAAAGATCTTCTTTTTTATAAGCTTGTACATTAAAGGTTGTACCTGTTACCTTTACATTGAACCTGTCAGTCCGGACATAGAACGGGACACCTGTATTTCTCTTCACCTCGAAATAACCTTCCCCTTCAAGAAAAACTTCCCTTTTATTTTTATTGAACCGGGGCGTATAGATCAGCCTCGAACCTGAGTTCAATTTCACCTGCGTCCCGTCTGCTAAAGTAACGGTACTCCGCCTTCCGTAAGGAACAATAATCTGGTCAAAACCATCCGGTGTCTGATCAATCCTGACACTGTCATTGACAACAACAGAATTCCCTTCATTCACTGACAGCAACCGGGGATTATCACCTGTTAATAAAATATTCCTTCCATCACCAAGGATGAGTTTGGACTGTTCAAAGCTGACCGGACAGGATTCGGCAAACCTGATCAACGAAGAAGGT
>CAZOYZ010000057.1:0-14261 GCA_964584045.1 uncultured Prolixibacteraceae bacterium
TCGGATTTTGTATTTTTGAATCAGTTTTATTGATCAGAACATGTTTGAATATGATCCTGATAAGAGCCTTGCCAATAAAGAGAAACATGGGATCGATTTTGAAGAAGCCCAGTCTCTCTGGCTCGATCCGGGAGGAGTTGAGGTCAATGCACGAACAGTTGGAGAATCGCGTAAGCTTTTAATTACCCGGCTGGATAAGGTTGTCTGGTCGGCGGTTTTTACCTTACGGAATGGTGTAATCCGAATAATTTCTGTGAGAAAATCAAGGGAAAATGAAAAAGAAATCTATTACGACAGAAGAATTTGACAGGGTGTTCGACCAGGATAAGGATGTAACAGAATTTCTGGATCTAAAAACCGCAAAACGCCAGGGAATGGAAACAAGACGCGTCAGCGTTGACTTTCCTGAGTGGATGATCCGTATGCTGGATCATCAGGCGGCAGAACTTGGGGTAACCCGTCAGTCCATCATCAAATTCTGGATCGCCGAAAAGTTAAAGTCAGTCTCGTGATCCGGCTAAATCGTTATTAAATTTTAACAAGCTGATAAAACACGAACGCCCAACTAAAAACAAAACTTATGGAAAATCTGGATCAAAATCAAAGCCCGGAACAAAAAATTCCGGCAATCGAACTTCAGCAGGAAGCGCTCAGGTATTTAAATGAAACCAGAAAATGGACCTATTTCCTGGCTATAATGGGATTTGTCTTCATTGGCATCATGGTCATCATCGGTCTTTTTATGGGGGTCATCTTTTCAAAATTTGCACCGGGTGCCGTGGGAAAAACGCCATTCCCGACAGGTATAATCGGCTTCATTTACATCGTCCTTGGAGTGATCTATTTATTCCCGACCTTGTATCTTCTGAAATTTTCGACCTGGACAAAAAAAGCGGTCAGTTCGATGAGTTCAGACGGTATCACTCAGGCTGTTAAAAATCTGAAGTCACTCTTCCGGTTCATCGGGATCTTAATGATCGTCATGCTCGGATTGTATGCGGTGTTCATCATCGTTTTTGCAGCAGGCGGAATGATGAAGGCTTTTGTATAGCTGAAAAAAAGCAGGCGTACAAAGGTAAGAAGTCTGCAAATAAAAATGTGAACACCGAAAAAGCATAAAAACAATCACATCAAAATGTATTTCTTCTGATCAGACGGAAATTGCATTTTATCTTTTTCATGGATTTTTCCGTGATCATTTTTGCAGCCAATTCGCCCATCTGCTTAAAGTCAGTTGAAAAAACCGTTAAGCCATCGAGGATGATCTCGTTGATTGGCGATTCGTTATAAGAAATGATGCCAATGTCTTTCCCGATGATACATCCCTTTGCCCTTGCTGCTCTCACCAGTTCGATAAGTTCGTGATCAAGCTGGCTGTTGAGGATCAGATAGGTTTCGTTCTTTTCAATTTTATTGGTACCAATGTCGTGATAGATCCCGAAGTTGATCTTATTCTCCGAACAAAATCTTCTGATCCCTTTTTCAATGAGCGGAGCATACATACTGCCCGGCATGGAAATGACATTCAGTTTGTTAAAGTTTTTCAGAGTTTCATTTCCCTGATGGAGCCCTTCGACAATATCGTTTTCGAAATCCTGATAAACTGACCCAAAATTTCCCGGTAATTCGCCAAGATGATGGTCCAGCAGGATCAGCTTCCTGTTGGGAACTTTCTTCAGTATCCTGACGGTTCTCTTTCTTATTTCCTGCTTCAACGGGAAATGAGGGGTGATGATATAATAGTCAAAATGATCCAGGTTTTCATCCATAAAATATTCGAACAGATCAATGTCCTGGTTGTGAAGCCGGATTGTGATTTCTGCCCTTTCGCCAACATTTGAAACAAATGAACTGTACAAAACCTGCTTATAGGTGCTTATCTTATCAAATAACAAGAGGATTTTTATTTTTTCCTGAGATTGACTCGTGACATAAAACCCTTTTCCGTGGGACGAATCGATAACCCCTTTGGCCCGCAGGATCGAATAGGCTTTCTTTACGGTCTCTTTTGAAATTTCAAGTTCACCTGCCAGCTCGTTCATAGAAGGAAGGAAATCTCCTTCCCGGTACTCTTCGTCACGAACAAAGTTCTGTATGGCGTGGATGAGTTGTTTATATACCGGAACCTGAGAAGCCGTATCAATTTTTATTGCCGGTTTCATTCCCATATTCACTTGAATTTAATGTTACGGTTTTTCCCCCAAATATTCTGCTCAGATAAAATTAACCTGTTCGCAGATCAAAATTAGTAAAACCAAAGGATTTTTCACCAAACCACGCCACGGTTAAAGGTGTCCTGTGCACAGCATCTCTGCTGTGCACAGGACGAGATCCTACCGTTTCTTTATCCGTCATGAAGCATTTTCTGTTCTGCGTTATTCACTGCCTTCGGTTTTCAACGGGACCTTAGTGCGTTCTGCGATCAGCATTACACTGTCCCATACAGGCAATTTTTTGAACAACACGTCAGTTCCTTTGTTTTCCCAATCCCCGGAGGCAATTTCGTAAACTTTCCCGGAAATCATTTCAACATAAACCGGATCACTGAATGTGATATTTTTAATGGTCAGGCTGACGAGATCCCATTTCATCTCATCGTCGGGAATCCGGTCCTTGTACCAGACAAGAAGTACCGGCGTTTTTGCTTTTTTAAATCCCGCCACTGTCAGCTTGCGGTACGCATCGGATGAATAATCCAACTCGCCCGTTGCTTCAACCGTGTCATCAAAAAATCCGGCCATGTGTTGCACGCCATAGTAGGACGGACGTTTATAAATGACCTCGTGCAACAGGTTTGAGCGTATTAACCCGAACGACTGGAGCATGTTGTCATAGCGCAGATCGATGATCGTAAAAATGGAAGAAGGGATATTCCTGACCCCGTCGCCTGCCATTCTCCGTACATCCCATTTGGCCTGACTGATCTCTGTCCACGGATAATAAGCAAGGGCATGGGTCCATTCAAGCTGGGAAGGACACCCCACTTCTCCCTGGTACACTCTATACGCCGGATTGTACGATTTTAGAAATGCAATGAATTTCTCAAGTACCGGGTAACAGTCGTCCGGATTTGTGACATACGGGTGATACGCCCAGTAATCAACCAGCTCCAGTTTGTTTTCAGCCTTTAACACGTCCAGTAAGACCCGGATATCAGGTTCCTCCACATCCACATTCCATAACGTCTCTCCCAGGATCACTGCACCGGGCTGAATGTTCTTTATCAGTTCGGCAGTTCTGATTAACAAAGGGGCATAATCTTTCTCCTGTCCGTATGGTTCGTTCCAGATTTCCCATTCATTCACAACGTCTTTGTAGCGCTCAACGGTTGTCCGGACATAGTTCAGCCATGCGGTCATCGCCGGTTCGGAGCGGGCTAATGCAGCGACACCCGCGCCCAGGTCTTTGCCCGAACCATACAGCGGATTCCCGTAGCAAAGGCAAATCCACGGCTTAACTTCCTGTTCATGCAACCCATAGACGCAACTGTCGAGCCACGCAAAATCATACGTGCCTTTTACCTTCTCGCATTTGGCCCAGCCACTTTGCAGGCGGGCATGCTTCACACCGAGTTGCCCCACGTAATCTTTATACATGCTGAATTTCGCATAATCACGATCCAGGGTCTCGCACCCGACTGACCATGCTGAAGAGGTGATCTCGCCTGAATGCCTGGCAGCAAGCCAGCCTGTTTGTTTCAGAGCGGGACCGGAATACTTGAACAGATCCCACGAACTGTATCTGCCCTGCGCAAAAGAAGTGCCTGCCAGTGCCAGATAAACGAAAAGCGTCATTACAGTTTTTTTCATGTGTTTATTCATTAGTTTATCCTAATTTAACCAGACGATCAGTACTGCACTTACACCTCTTCACCAAGATCAATCCCCGGTTCACAAAAAACCAACGCCGCAGATTTTTTCAGTAAGCAGACCTTTACATAGGTTCGGTGTAGTGTGGTGTAAATATATTGCGGATTTATCAGTTTTCCAAACACGCTCCCTCATATTTTTTCAAAACCAACTCTCAGTCCCGTTCATTCCGTCATATGGAAACAGCATTGAAAGAAGAACTGAAAGGTGTTCCTTCCCTGAAGTTGATCTCCCTGGTAAAAAATATCGATTTTACAGCGCTTTGGGGTGCGCTGCAAAACCTGTCGGATTGTTCGGCCAACTGACCAGGCTTCCGCAATTGTAACATCCTCATTTGTTTCCCGTCTGATTATTTGCGGGTCAATTTGCAAGGTTAAAAAGCTTTCTAAGATCCTCATCAGTAATTTTGCAGGAAGGGTTGAATGCTTTTGAATTCATGTATCTCAACAGACTGTAGTACAACTGGCGAGCTTCAGGTCTGTCTGTCAGCGCAGGAAGACCGGCCATACATACCAGCAGCTTCCCTTTTCCCGCCTTGCATTCAAAGATCAGACCCAGCTTATGGTTCCGGTCGATGTTGTCGATCACCTGAACCAAAGGTCTGTAGCTGCGGGCGGTTCCGTCCAGGATCAGGGGACGCGCATTTTTCACGATAGGCCACCACTGCCAGTTGGTATGGTATTCGGTCGGGAAAGCCCCGAAAAGCGGGTGCGCCGGATCGGTCAGGATCCCCAGCGTACCTGCCGAAACAGGGCGGTTCATATTTTCCGCACCCTTTCTGAAGACCTTCCAGTTCCAGAACTCGCTGATAAACTGCCCGCCAACCGAGTGGTCGCGGAGCCGGTCATGCCGGGGAAAAAGCAACACCTTAGCCCCCCGCTCCAGCGCCCGGATGGTCTCTTCATCCAGACCGGAGGCTATGCGCACGCCTTTGGGCACGGTCAGGTCCACCTGTTCCGGATAAACCCAGACGGGGTATTCGGTTTTCAGTCCTTCGCCGGGGATCTCCAGCCGGATGGTCAGCCGGACGGCCTTTTTGCTGAACTGCGTAAGCGGGAAAGCAATCTTTCCCAGTGCATTGATCTTCCCTTTCGAAGCCAGTGCCACCGGCAACAGACCGTTTTGCAGGCTGCGTCCGCTCTCCTCATCCAGAACACTCCACACGAGCTGCTTATCTTTCAGGTCGCGCGGACTGTAATTTACCAGGTTGACATCGGCCGTGAAGGTCTCATCGCTGGTCCAGGTGTAGCGGTCCATCTGTACCAGCAGCACCCGGTCACTGCAAAAGCTTCTGAACGCTTCCTCGGTGATGAGTCCCTTGCTTTCCATGAATGCATTCAGCAAGCCGACGAGGGCGGTACCCTGTCCGGGGAAGTCCTGCAGGTCGAGAAGCTGAAATCCGGCCATTCCGGGCGTTCTCAGCGCCATTTCAATCTCTTCCCGGTAGAGGAGTGCCGCCAGTTTGCCGGAAGCCTTAAAAAAGGCCTCCGCCTGGTCGCCCATGCCGGCATCTGTTAAGCGCTGCCGGAATACCTCCAGGTTTGACGGCCGCAACACTCCGGTGTAACGGGGTATTTCGGAATAATCCGGATAGATCTGGTACTGTCCGGTTTCGTGCCCGATCGCCGGCATGGCCACTCCGGCCAGGGCCGAAGAAAAATTGCGCCGGGTGCCGGGTCTGGTCGCATTCAGGATACCGCCCGTGCTGTCTTCGGTAGTGGCAAAAGAGCCGCGCAGATCAAACCTGCCACCGGCCGTTTCTCCTCCGGTGCGCATGGTCACCCAAAAATCGTCATGGACACCGGGCGCAGGATCGGTATAAAAGGCATTGGTCCCGTGAGCATATAACCGGCGGGCATCATGCTGTCTGAACTGAGCCACCAGCCGGTTGTGGACAGCGCTGTCGCCGGTCAGCTCATTTCCCAGTGTAAACATCACGAATGAAGGATGGTTGCCGTAGGTATCCAGGATGGCTAGTCCCTCCTGAAGCTGAAATCGCGTACGAAAGGTGTCTTTTTCGGTCAGCGCCGACCAGTCGGGCAGCTCTGCCTGAATGTAGATCCCTTCCCGGTCGGCCGCATCAAAAGCTGCTTCGGGTGGTGTCCACGAATGAAAACGGTAGTGGTTGATGCCATAGCTTTTGGCCTTGCGAAACAGCCGTTGCCATGCCTCCGTGTTCATTGGCGGATAACCGGTAAGCGGAAAAACGCAGCAGTCATTCTTTCCTCTTAGAAAGGTGGCATTCCCGTTGACTGAAAACCGGCTTCCCTCAGCCTTGAACGTTCTCAGGCCAAATGGCACCGTATCGGTGTCGAGCATCCGGTTGCCTGCGTACAGCTTCACGATGAGTTCGTACAGGGCCGGCGAATACTCGCTCCACAGGCGAACCTGTTCATTTAGCGGATAGGCAAACTCCGGCAGAGAGTCGTGCATATCCGGCAGAAGCTCAATCTGCATTTCCGGAAAGTCCTGTTGTTCTGCGCCATTCGCAGCTTTCAGGCCAATGACCAGCGCTCCGGCTTCCGGCAAGTTCCCCTGCAGGCTGATCCGGAGTCTGGCGAGCTTACGGGCAGCATCGGGCATCACCCGCACCGATTCGATCCGCGTATCCGGAAGGGCTTCCAGGTACAGCTCCCCGATCATGCCGTTCCAGTTGGTCTGGGTATGCTCGCTCAGCGCGTGGGAACCGCCCACCGGAAACAGGGCAGGCGAATTGTCAATTTGGATCGTCAGGCGGTGCCGGCCGGGACTGAGCAAGCCCTTTAGCCGATAGCGATGCGGCACCGACAGCCGGCTGCATTGCCCTGCGTACCTGCCATCGATCCATATCCGGCTTGCTTTGGTTCGCTCCAGGAACAAAGTCACCTCACGGTTGGCCCATGATCGCGGGATGACCACATCCCGTTGAAACCAGGCTGCTCCTGTATAGGTGTAAGTTTGGTTCAGGTGATCGGCCGTTCTGTTCCCAACTTTTTCACCTTTCCCGTTTTCCTCCAGGGTTCCCGGAAGCAGGACCTCCTCCGCGAAGCTGCTGTCCTGCCAGTGCTCCTGCAGTCCGATCGCCGACGGATCCAGTTTCAGCATCCAGGAACCGGCAAGCGACAGTTTTTCCCGCACAGGCAATTGTTGAGCCTTCGCGGAAACTCCTGCGAGAAGCAGCACCAAAGCAATCCTGATATGATAATTTATCATTCTAACATACAATGTCTTAAATCAATTATCTTAAAGTATCTGTTTATCCGGCATTCAGTCCGGCAGTTCCCAGATCCATCAGGTACTGGCAAAGCTGGCGGTTGCGTTTGTTCAGATCGTCTTCCCAGATCTGCAGGTCGGGCAGCGATACGGCAAAATAGTCGATCTTCACCTGATCATTCAGGTGCTGTTCCCCGTAGCTGACCAGCATCTGAAACCGCTTTTGCGCTTCTTCTTCCTGCCCCAGCTTTCGCAAAGCCAGTCCCTGGTAATAGATCGTATCGGGTTGCTGATCGTTGTAGAACATGGCCGACGATACCTGTGTCAGTCCCTTCGATGCCTGCTGCCAGTAATCCTGTGCTTTTCCCGTCTCACCCAGTTGTTCATGGGCCATGCCCAGCCAGTAAAGGATTTCATTTTCCTGGGCGCCGTACAGCTTGCCTTCACCCAGGTTTTCAGGATAGCTCCGGGCCTGTTCCAGCAAGCGGACAGCCTCGGCGAAGGCCCCGTTGTCAATGGCTTTTCGTGCCATCGATACCAGGCTGTACACATATTGTCCGGTCACTTTACCCTCGCCTCCCTCCCAGGGATGAAACCTGCGCGACATGATCAGTTCAAAGGCTTTTTCATGCGCACCAAGTTGATTGTAAAGCGTGGCCCGCTCCAGGTAAAGATCATCCCGGTCGTTCACCTGCTCCGGGTACTGCAGTAAAATGTCCAGCCTTTCTTCCGCAGGCCGTTTCAGCCGTTTGTACAACTGGTCCAGCTCCATCAGGATGCGGGCGTCGGTGGTATCCAGCGCAAAGGCCTGTTCCAGCTCTTTCAGGGCTTTTTCAGGCAGGTTCAGCTTATTGAAGTACGCCAGCGCCAGATTGCGGTGAACAGTCGGGAAACGGCCGTCCAGCGTGGCCGACAGCTCCCAGTTGGCTATGGCCTCCTCATACTGGCGGACGCTGTACCAGTAATTTCCCAGGTAATAAGGCGCCCGTGCATCGGCCGGATTCTGGCTTTTCGCCCATTCCAGCACGACAACGGCTTCAGGTTGATTGGGAAAACAATAATCGGGACAGGCAGCGGCGGCCTGCTTCAGGGTTTCCAGGGCAGCAGCTTTCCCGTCCTGCTGCCATTCAAACCAGGCTTTATAGTACAGGGCCATCGGATAAACGGGTTTTCCGCCCTGTTCATCCATGCCGGTTTGGATCAGGCCGGCAGCTTCCTGATAAAGTCCGGCCTGCGCATAGTCCAGTGCAAATTCAATGTAGGTGTGAATATTTCCACGGATCAGACTTTTCAGTGCTTTTTCTTCGCTATTCCGTTCGGTCGCCGAAGTACTCAGCAGCATTTTTTCGTACAATATCCCGAAGTTAAACCGGTCCAGCGCCAGCGACTCTCCCGCCAGACTGAGGGCATCGTCTCTGCGCCCCATTTTGCGCAGGATGCTCACTTTCAGGTGACGGGCTTTATGATGATGTCCGTTCCTGATCAGGGAGCGGTCGATCAGATCCAGGGCATCATTCCAGTCCTGCTTTTTGGCGGCAAGCTGTGCAAGCCGGAAATAGCCGCTGTCCATCCATGCCGCGTTCCAAACCGACTTGTAAAAGGCCTGATAAGCCTCCTCATCGTACTCCCGGAAGCACAAAGCCAGTCCAAGGTTGAAATACGGCTCACCATCGAGGGGATTTGGATTCCGCTCGGTCAGGGTGGCAATGGCTGTTCTGAAATACGCTTCAGCCTTTTCAAACCGGCCTCTTCGCAGGTACCACAATCCAAGCGCATTGGCGCAGCGGCTGTCCTTCGGGTCACGCCGGAGCGCTTCTTCATAGTACGGCCGGGGGTCGTAAGTGGCATGCCGGTATTGCTCCAGATGAAGTCCCGTCAGATAGAGCTGTTCATTGCTCGCGATCTCCCCTGGCTGTCTGGCAGGCTTTGCCGGTTCAGGAATCGCTTTTCCCCGATCAGCTTCAGGTTGCCAGCCCACCAGAAGCCTTCCATCGGAAGTGTAGACTGAAACCTCGGGTCGTGCCGGTTTTTGTCCTGTTCCGGGCACCTGTTTCTCATAGGATGTACCCGGATGAAAATCAAAACGTTCGTCCAATAACAGCTTTCCTCCATTCTTTACAACAATTCTTCCATTGTCATATTTGGCTGTTGTATATACTTTTACGACAATTGATTCATCTGTTACTTCAAGGTTGACCATCGCCTCTTTGGTGGCGTTTTTCACTACGCCCAGATCGCGGTAAGGCATGAAGTACTGGCTGAAACTCTTTTCTTCACCCGGCATGATCCAGGAAAAGTCGGGCTGATTATCGGTGTACACGCCGCACATCAGTTCGATATAGGGACCATCTTCGTCGGTCAGGTTCCGGTCCCACGCCTTGCCGAAATCGCCGTTTCCCCAGGTCCATTGTTTTTTGCCAGGCGATACATGATGATTGGCCACGTGAAGCAGTCCGCCTTTGCTGTCGTTTTCATACCCCCCTACAAAGTCATACTTCGAGGTGATGGCCATATAAGAGGTCGGAACAGGAATGTTCTTATAGCGGGAAATGTCAGTTCCCGGTGAATAATCCACCTTATAATAGGTTCCCCTGGCGATGGGAAATCCGGAGACGTCGCGTTTGCCGTGGTCAAATACGGCATGAACGTCGGGCGGAAACACCGACTGGTAGGCATCGTTCACTTTCACGGCAGGATTGGCCCACCAGAGGAACGTCTGCGGAAAGGCGGTCCGGTTGTAAAGCTTTACCTTGATCTCCAGGTAAGCCTTATCGGGATGAAGGGTAAAACCGGCCATACCGCGGGTGCGGAACATGCGCTCCACTTCGCTGCACCAGACCGTGATGCTGCCGTCTGCATTTTCTTCGATGCACGAATCAACGGCTTCGAAGGTCGACGGCCTGTGATGCTGGGGCCAGTTGAATTCAATCCCGCCCGAGATCCAGGGACCGGTGAGGCCCACCAGAGCCGGCTTGATGACCTGGTTGTAATACACAAAATGGCGTTGTTTCATCTTGTCGTAGGCCATCTGGATCCTTCCTCCCAGTTCGGGCAGGATCATGATGATCAGGTACTGGTTCTCGAGAAAAACCGCATTCCATTCGCGGTATTCCTTTTCATCGAGGATTTTTTCAATCACCGGATGCGGATAAACCACCCCGCTGCTTCCCTGGTAAACCCGCTTTTCAAGAAACATCGGGTTTTTCTCAGGCTTTCCGATCCCGTAGGTAGGGATCTTCACTTTTTCGTTCCAGGCTTTAACTTGGGTCATTATTATAGATTTTCAGATTTTCAGACTATCAGACTATCAGACTAACCGTTTCCGGTTTCGGAAAGGGCGTAACAATAGCGTGTGCCCGAACACCAGGCCACAAATTGTCCTGCCAGGTCCGCAGGGGTCAAAGCTTTACTGAATAAACAGCGCGTTTAATTTTTCAGGTTCGATTTCTGTTTTAGGACTAAAGTGTTCACCGGTCATATACTGCTGCAAACTGTACAGAAGCTGCCGGCCTTCGGGCCGCGCAGCGATGTCCGTTTGCAGGTCCACGCCGCAGACCAGCAGTTTTCCCTTTCCCACCTTACCTTCAAAGATCAATCCCAGTGGACGGTTGGTAAACCAGTCGTCGATGATCCGCACCACCGGTTTTAAGCCGGACGGCAGGCTGCTCAGGTTGATGGCCTGGGCATGGCTCATGGCATCCCACCATTGCCAGTTGCTGTGGTATTCGGTCGGGAACTGAGCCAATGCCGGATGTTTCGGATCGCACAGGATGCCCAGTGTGTGAGGAGGTTGTCCATTCGTCCAGGCTGTATTCCAAAAAATACTGGAAAAACCCACCGCAACTTCACCGCCGGCTTCGGGGCGGAGTGCGCCCTTCTTCAGGCTGAGCAGAACTGAACCTCCGTTTTTAAGAAACGCGAGAGTCTGCGGATCCAGTGCTGAAACCAGCCTGATCTTTTCCTGTCCTGGAATTTGCGGCTTCACCGCGGGATATACCCAGAAGTCCCACGAATTGGAAGACGAACCAACGCTGACTTCGAGGCTGAGCTTTTCGGGCGCTGTGACCGTGTTTAGCGGAACCGAAATCGCGCCAAGCTGAAAAGCATTCCCCAGCGGAATATCCTGCTGAGCGAGCTTGCCCGACCAGGCCGTTTCCCCGTTTTGGCGGGTAATTTTCCATTCCGGAATACATCCTGCCAAAGGTTTTTCCCCGTAGTGGGCCACTTCGATGGCTGCAGCAAAAGTTTCAGCATTGGTAAAAATCCGCTTTTTCATCCGGGCCAACGGAACGGTGCTGTTACAAAAGCGGCTGTATTCTTCCGGAGTGATATAGCCTTTTTCGTCCCAGAAGGCATTCAGGACTCCTACCAAAGCGGTTCCCTGTCCGGGGAAGTCATGCAGATCAAGCAATTGAAATCCACCCATCTCAGGTGTCCGCAATGCAGCTTCAATGTCGGCCTTGTAACACAGCGCCTGAAGTTTTCCTGAAGCCAGTAAAAAGCTGTCGGCCAGTTGTTCCATTCCGTTGGCCTTCAGCATCTCCTGAAAAATCTCAAAATTCCGGGCGCGGATCGGTCCGTCATATTTTGCAATTTCTTTGAAATCAGGATACACGCACCACTGCCCGATCTCATGACTGACCACAGGCTGAGGATACCTGTTCACAAAAGCCGACCAGTCATAGTCCGTTTTCGGGGGTTCTGCATTGATCAGACTTTCCAATCCTTCTCCCCATCGCTGGATCCGCGGTTCCGGATTGTTCACGTAATCATTTACGTCAAGGATCGGCCAGCCTGCCCCCGACGTATAGATCCGGCGGTTATCTTTATTCTTCCACCAGGAGACAAACCTTCCCAGAAAATCATCCTGATTTTCACCACGAGGCTCATTCCCATAAGCCATCATGCAGAAGGAAGGATGATTGCCGTAAGCCCGGACCATTCGTTCGCTTTCTTCATAGAGATACTGATCAAATGGTTTGCCATCGCCGATCGTAGTCGATTGATTGGCCCAGGAAGAACATTCCACCTGGAGGTAAAACCCGGCCTTGTCGGCTGCTGTAAACGCAGCTTTGGGCGGGCACCAGGAGTGGAACCGCATGTGATTCAGCCCGTGGGCCCGGCAAATTCTGAAAATCCGGGACCACTCCTCCACCCCGGTTGCCGGATACCCTGTTTTGGGGAAAATGGCACATTCAAGGGTTCCACGTAAAAAGACAGGCTGATCATTAACAAGCAACTGCCTGCCTTCCGCATGAAACTCGCGCATTCCAAATGTAGTGCGGCAGGTGTCGGTAACTTCACTTGCCGTATTTGTCAAAATAGCAGTGAGTTCATACAAAAACGGGTGAAATTCGCTCCAAAGCTTCACGTCATCACCCATCGGATAGTCAACCGTTAAAACCGTATCACCTGCATCAATTTCAAAATCAGCGAGGCGTTCCGGAATTGTACCAGCACCTTCTGCTTTCAGGGTCAGACTGACCCTGGTTGCTTTGCCGGTTTGATTGCTGACGTCAATTTTCGCCGTGATCTTCTTGTCCGGAACATCAGGATAGATTTGAATATTCCTGATGTTTACAAGAGGATATGCTTTAAGGTATAACTCTCCGACAATACCGTTCCAGTTGGTTTGTGTGTGGTCGGAAATACTATGCGAATTGATCCCCGGATCAATCTCTTTAATCCGGTTATCGACACAGATGGTCAGGATATGCTTCCCGGGAGTAAGTAACGAAGTAAGATCATAAACATGAGGCGTTCCCAGCGAATTCCGCATGCCGGCTTCCTGATCATCCACCCAAAGACGGGTCTCCCAATGGCAACGTTCCAGGAACAATTCGATTTGCCTTTCCTTCCAGTCTTTTGGAATAGTTACTTCTTTTTGATACCAGGCTGCGCCCTGGTAATGCTTTAAGGGCTGAAGCCAAAACGGGACCTTAAAATTTCCGGGCTGCCTGTATTTTTCATAAGCCGGACTTTTAAAAAAAGTGCTGTCGAGGATCTGGCCCGTCCATGTAGTTTCCAGGCTCACATCAGGCCCTTTGCCGTTCGAATTCATTGATCCGGGCAATATGACCGCATCTTTAAGCTCGCCGGAATACCATTTCCCTGGCAAGCCTTCATCGTTCGGATCGACAGCAAAATGCCATTCGCCCGCCAGGCCGATCTTTGTCACCGGCTCTGGTTTGCAGGCAGCAATGAGGATCAGGCACAAACCTGCAATCAGGCAAAGAATGCTTCCTTTCCGGTTGTACTCTTTACCCGTTTGTCCATGCACGCCGTTCCGCAGCCTGTAACCCTGCCACCTTGCAACCTTGTCACCTTGCGCGCCTGTAACCTTTCCCCCGTTCCCCATTTCCGGTCCCCGGTCTCCGGTCTCCGGTTTTCTGTCTCCTCTTTGCCCTATGCGTCCTGCGCCATGCTGTAAGCCGTTCAATCTTCTTCCGGCCTCCTTGCCGGCTGCGCTATGCGTTATGCGCTGTGCTATTTGCCCTATGCTATTTATTAAGCTCATATTTAATTTTATTACCGCTTTCATCGAAAGTATTTCATCATCTCATCTGCAATGAGCTGATGCCCTTTCTCATTTGGATGATTGACCTGCGACATAAAATCTTTCAGGTTAATCCCTGACAATACCTGCGTTTTGAATTGTCCGTAACTATCAACCAGGCCGATCCGGTATCTTGCAGCCAGGTTTGTCAGCATCTCTGAAAACTGTTCCAGTTCATTTCCCGTTGCGACGATATCGACCCGCATATCCGGCGACGGGGTCAGCAGGATCACCGGTATATTTTTATCCAATGCCGCATTGATCATGATCTCCATGGCCTCCCGGGATATTTCAAGCCCCAGTGACCGGTCATTCAGGGCATAATCCAGAAAAAGAACATCCGGTTTATGAGTCAGAACATCACGCTCAAACCTTTTTGCCCCCTGCAGCGAATTTTCACCACCGATCGAAGTGGTTATCACATTGATCACTGCATAGGGGTAACGCTCCTTTAATTTCTTCAGCATCAGGTGCGGATAAGCATCCAGGGTCCGGACAACGGGCGTGGCAAAATATCCGCTTGGAACGGAATGACCATGAAAGACCAGGTTGATCGTTCTGTTCTCCGGCCATTTCTTTTTCATCTCGGATTTGATTTCATTCAGATAGGTACTGTCGGCGATCTGTCCGGCACAGAAACCGGA